>NZ_JBFAMX010000169.1:0-19032 GCF_040659615.1 Nonomuraea sp. NPDC049784 | reverse complement strand
GGTGGGTGTGGGCCATGCCGCTGGCCGCCGTGGTCATCGCCGGCGTCCTGCTGGCCACGGGCCGCCGTACCCCGTCCCGCGCCCTGGCAGCCCGCGGCCCGGCTGGGAACGGCCAGTCGCCCGCCACGCCCAGCCCCGCCCTCAACGGCGAGTCCCACGACACGCCCACTCCCGCTCTCAACGGCGAGTCCCACGACACGCCCGCCACCTTGGGTCACCCGTCCTCGCCGGAGCAGCCGGGCCAGACCGGCGGCAAGGACGTCCCGCTGGAGATCAGCGGGCTGACCAAGGCGTACAGGAACGGCGAGCTGGCCGTCGACGGGCTGTCGTTCCGGGTCGAGCAGGGCCAGGTCCTGGGCCTGCTCGGGCCGAACGGCGCTGGCAAGACGACCACGATGCGCATGATGATGGGCCTCATCCAGCCGGACGGCGGCGAGATCCGGATCTTCGGTGACCTCGTCACACCCGGGGCGCCCGTGCTGTCCAGGCTGGGGTCGTTCGTCGAAGGGCCGGGGTTCCTGCCGCACCTTTCCGGGCGGGACAACATCGAGCTGTACTGGGCCGCCACCGGCCGACCGGCCGCCGACGCGCACTTCGACGAGGCGCTGGAGATCGCCGGCCTGGGCAAGGCCCTGGAGCGGGCGGTACGCACGTACTCCCAGGGCATGCGCCAGCGGCTCGCCATCGCCCAGGCCATGCTCGGGCTGCCGGACCTGCTGGTGCTCGACGAACCCACGAACGGGCTCGACCCACCCCAGATCCGGGAGATGCGCGAGGTGCTCAAACGCTACGCGCGCGAAGGCCGTACCGTGATCGTCTCCAGCCACATGCTGGCCGAGGTGGAGCAGACCTGCAGCCACGTCGTGGTCATGCACCGGGGACGGCTGGTCTCCGCCGGCCCGGTGTCGCGGCTGCTCACGTCGGCCGCCGTCACCACGAACGGGCACGGCCCGCGCCTGGAAGACGTGTTCCTCGACCTCATCGGAGACAAGCCATGACCGCCGCCACGGACCACGCGGCCCACCCCGGCGCAACGGGCTACGCGGCCCGCCGCACGCTGCCGCTGCGCGTGGAGATCGTCCGGCAGTTCAAGCGACGGCGGACGATGGTCATGTTCGGGCTGCTGCTGGCGCTGCCGTGGATCCTGGTGATCGCGTTCCAGTTCGGGCCGCAGTCCAGCGGGCAGGGGCAGTCGTCGCTGCGCATCTCGGACCTGGCGACGGCCAGCGGCCTGAACTTCGCCGCGTTCGCCCTGTCGGTGTCGGCCAGCTTCCTGCTGGTGGTGGCGGTGGCGCTGTTCTGCGGCGACACCGTGGCCAGCGAGGCCAACTGGTCGTCACTGCGCTACCTGCTGGCGGCGCCGGTTCCCCGCGACCGGTTGCTGCGGCAGAAGCTGATCGTGGCGCTGGGCTACTCCGCCGCGGCGGTGATCTGCCTGCCGCTGATGGCGCTGCTCGCGGGCACGCTGGCGTTCGGCTGGAACGACATCCAGGTGCCCGGCACCGGAGAGACGATCCCGGCGCTGGACGTGCTGCCGCGCTTCGGCATCGTCATCGGGTACGCCCTGGTCAGCCAGCTCGTGGTCGCCGCACTCGCCTTTCTCGTCTCCACCATGACCGACTCCCCGCTGGGCGCGGTGGGCGGGGCGGTCGGCCTCTGGATCGTCTCCAACATCCTGCAGGCCGTGGAGGCGCTCGGGGGGCTGCGCGAGTTCCTGCCCACGTTCTGGAACAACGCCTGGCTCGACGCCCTGGCGCCGGAGCTGGACTGGAGCGGCATGGCCAAGGGGGCCTCGGTGTCGATCACGTACGCAGCCATCCTCATCGCCGTCGCGTTCCGCCGATTCCGCCGCAAGGACGTGGTGAGCTAGGCCCAGTCGAACGCCCTTGTCACGGCCTTCTTCCAGCCCGCGTACGCCTCCTCCCGCCGTTCCTCGCTCCATGAGGGCTCCCACCGGCGGTCCTCCGCCCAGTGCGCCCGCAGCTCCGAGGTGTCCTTCCAGTACCCGACGGCGAGCCCGGCGGCGTAGGCGGCCCCGAGCGCGGTGGTCTCGGCGACGACCGGGCGGCTGACCGGCACGCCGAGGATGTCGGACTGGAACTGCATGCACAGGTCGTTGGCGGTGACCCCGCCGTCGACCTTGAGCACGTCCAGGACGACCCCTGAGTCCCGCTGCATCGCCTCCATCACGTCGCGGCTCTGGTAGCAGATCGCCTCCAGCGTGGCCCTGGCGAGGTGGGCGTCGTTGTTGTAGCGCGACAGGCCCACGATGGCGCCGCGGGCGTCGGCCCGCCAGTACGGGGCGAACAGGCCGGAGAACGCCGGTACGAAATACATCCCGCCGGAGTCCTCCACCTGCCGGGCGAGGGCTTCGCTCTGGGGCGCGGAGGTGATCAGGTGGAGCTGGTCGCGCAGCCACTGCACCGCCGAGCCGGTCACCGCGATCGACCCTTCGAGCGCGAACACGGCGGGCTGGTCACCGAACTTGTAGGCCACCGTGGTCAGCAGGCCGCTCTGCGAACGCACGCGGGCGGTGCCGGTGTTGAGCAGCAGGAAGTTGCCGGTGCCGTAGGTGTTCTTGGCCTCGCCGGGCGAGAAGCAGACCTGGCCGACGGTGGCCGCCTGCTGGTCGCCGAGGATCGCGCTGATCGGCACCTCGCCGCCGACCGGCCCGTACGGGATCGTGGTCCCGTACGCGGCGGGGTCGGCGGACGGCCGGATCTCGGGCAGCATCGTCCGCGGGACCCCGAAGAACGACAGCAGCTCGTCGTCCCAGTCCAGCGTCTCCAGGTCCATGAGCATCGTGCGGCTGGCGTTGGTCACGTCCGTGATGTGCACGCCGCCGTTGACACCGCCCGTGAGGTGCCACAGGGTCCACGTGTCGGTGTTGCCGAAAACGGCCTCGCCGCGCTCCGCCGCCTCGCGGACGCCGTCCACGTTCTCCAGGATCCACTGGATCTTGCCGCCGGAGAAGTACGCCTCGGGCCGCAGCCCCGTCCTGTCGCGGATGACGTCCCCGCGGCCGTCCCGCTCCAGCGCGGCGGCGATCCGGTCGGTACGGGTGTCCTGCCACACGATCGCGTTGTAGTACGGGCGGCCCGTGCGCCGGTTCCATACGACGGTGGTCTCACGCTGGTTCGTGAGGCCCAGCGAGGCGAGGTCCTTGGCGTGCAGCCCGGCGCGCTGGAGCGTGGTCTGGATCACGGCGGCGGTGCGGGTCCAGATCTCGATCGGGTTGTGCTCCACCCAGCCCGCCCTCGGCAGGATCTGCTCGTGCTCGAGCTGGAACTTGGCGACCTCCGCGCCGTCGTGATCGAAGATCATGAAGCGGGTGCTGGTGGTGCCCTGGTCGATGGCCCCCACGAACTCGGACATGGAGCTCTCCTCTCACTCGTCCATCGGGGTGACGATGCCGAGTTCCTCACTCGGCGGGAGGAACCGGGCGATGCCCACCTGATAGAGACCGGCTCCTATGACCCCGCCCACCAGCGGGCCCACGATCGGCACCCAGAAGTACAGGTCGCCGTACTGATCTCGCCATGCGCTGCCGTATCCGGTGATGAAGCTCGCCAGGCGCGGCCCGAAATCGCGCGCCGGGTTGATCGCGTAGCCCGCGTCGGCGCCGAAGGCCATGCCGATCCCGACGATGAGCAGCCCGATGACGACGGGCCCCAGGTTGGCGCTGGGCGCCATGTTGGCGGTGTCGGACACGGCGAAGATGACGAACAGCAGGATCGCGGTGCCGATGATCTGGTCGCGCAACCCGCCCCACTGGCTCACCGGCAGGCTGCCGTTGCCGGGCAGGGTCGAGAAGACGCCCTGGGTCTTGATCGTGTGCCCGGGGTCCACCATGCTCAGGACCTCGGTGTAGTTCCAGCGCACGATGAGCGCCGCGATGAACGCCCCCGCCGTCTGAGCCAGCGCGTACGGGACGACCTTGCGCCACCTGAACCCGCGGAAGACCGCGAACCCCACCGTGACCGCCGGGTTGAGGTGCGCGCCCGTGGTCCGGCCCGCCACGTAGACGCCGAGCGCGACCCCGATCCCCCACGCCCAGGCGATGCTGTCGTGGTCACCGAGCTTGGCGGCGACCACCTGCGCGACCACGCCGATGCCGAACAGGATGAGCACCATGGTCCCGGCGAACTCAGCGATCAGTTCGCCGGCCAGTCCCATCCGGTTGAGACGCTCGGCCACCGGTCCTCCTTGCGCACGTGATCGTTGTGTGCCATTCCCGATTCCCGGGGAGGCATACTGATCGTGCGCAATCCGTCACGCAAAGTGACGCGCGAAGGTCACCAGGCTCGTTCCCGGGCCGTTGTAACCGGGGATGGGCTCGCCGACCTCGAACCCCATGCGGCGGTGGAACGCGATGGACGTCTGGTTGACGGATGCGGTGATGGCTTTCACGACCCGCCGATCGTGCCGGCGGGCCAGCTCGAAGAAGCGCTCGTACATGGTGCGGGCGAGGCCGCCGTTCCTGGCGTCGGGCGAGACGCCGACGAAGTGAATGTACGCCTCGTCGGGCACGGACGGGGACAGGAAGCCGATCAGGAAGCCGGCCATGCCCGCCGGGCCCTCCGCGATCAGGCTCGTCTGGTGGAAGTGGTCGAGGAAGAGCCTGGGCAGGGACGGCAGTACCGGGCGGCCCCACCAGTCGTCCACGACGGCGGCTATGGCGTCGTAGTCGGCGGGGGTCGCGGTGCGCAGGCGGTAGTCGGTGGTCTGTGTCACCGGAGATCTAGGACCAGTGTGGGGGCTTGTTGTCCAGGTAGAAGGCGTCCGCGTCGTCCTCGCGCCAGTCGCCCCAGCCCTCGTCCGTGTCGTCCGCCGTCTGCTCCGGTAGAAAATCGTTCACGCCCGACATGCTACCGGGGCATACAAACCTGCACCCGGCGTCTCCTGAGGTCGAAAGACAGGCGGAACCTGCGGCGGTACGATGCGAGAGCAGGTGTCGCCTACCCCCGTGAGGCTGCCCATGGCCACCCCGACAGGCTGGCGGCGAGAAGGCAATCTGCCGGCGGAGCTGACCAGCTTCATAGGCCGGACACGTCTCCTCGCCACGCTCAAACGGCACCTCAACGAGTCCCGCCTGGTGACCGTGACGGGCATCGGGGGCGTCGGCAAGTCGCGTACGGTGCTGCGGCTGGCGCACCAGGTGCGCGGACAGTATCCCGACGGCGTCTGGTTCGCCGATCTGGGGCGGCTGCAGGACGCGGGCATGGTCAAGCACACCATCGTCTCCGCGCTCGGCATCGCCGACCAGTCCCCGCGCGCGGAGTCCGAGTCGCTCGCAGAGTGGGTCGGCGAGCGCGACATGCTGCTCATCATCGACACCTGCGAGCACCTGCTGCAGGGATGTGCCGAGCTGGTGCAGGAGCTGCTGGAGGCCGCGCCCAATCTGAAGGTGCTGGCCACCAGCAGGCAGTCGTTGCACCTGCCTTTCGAGCACGTGATGCCGGTGCCGCCCCTCCTGGTGCCCGGCGACGATCCGGCGGAAAACCTGTTCACCAACGAGTCGGTCAAGTTGTTCGCTGCCCGGGCCGGCGCCAGCGTGCCCGACTTCACGCTCGACGAGGACAACATCGGCGCCGTCGCCGAGTTGTGCCGTCGGCTCGACGGCATCCCGCTCGCGATCGAGCTGGCCGCCGTGCGGTTGCGAGCGCTGTCCGTGGAGCAGATCCTCGGGCTGCTGACCGATCGGTTCAGCCTGCTGGCGGGCGCGAGCCGCACGGCCCTGCCCCGGCACCAGACGCTGCGCGCGGCCATCGGCTGGAGTCACGAGCTGTGCGAGCCGGCCGAGCGGCTGCTGTGGGCGCGGTTGTCGGTGTTCGCGGGCGACTTCGAGCTGGACGCGGCCCGGTTCGTCTGCTCCGACGGGCGCCTGTCCGCCGAGCGCATCACCGACCTCATCGGGGAGCTGGTCGAGAAGTCCATCCTGCTGACCAGGAGCAACGACGCCGGAATGCGCTACAAGCTGATCGACACCCTGGCCGAGTACGGCGAGGAGTGGCTCGACAAGCTCGGCCAGGCCGAGCAGGTGCGCCAGCGGCATCTGGAGTACTACCTGAGCCTGGCCCAGCGCGGCGAGGATGCCTGGTCGGGGCCGAGGCAGATCTACTGGTTCGTCCGCATGCGCCAGGAGCACGACAACGTCCGGCTCGCGCTCGAATACGCGCTGAAGACGCCAGGCAAGCAGCCGCTGGCGCTGACGCTGCTGTCGTCGCTCTGGTTCATGTGGGTCTGCTGCGGGTTCGCCCGCGAGGGGCGCCTCTACCTGGAGCGAGCGCTCGAAGCCAACCCCGGCCCGAGCAAGGAGCGGTGCAAGGCGCTCTGGGTGCTCGCCTACATACGCAACTCCCAGGGAGACAGCGTCGGAGGGCAGACGGCGGCGGAAACGTGCAGCTCCGAGGCCGTCCAGGTGGGCGACTCCCGGGCGGTGATCCTGGCCTCCAAGATGCAGGGCACGGCGGCGATGCTCCAAGGCGACATGCAGAAGGCCAGCGCGCTGCTGGGCGTGGCGATCGAGTTCAACACCGACAACAAGGAGCTCAACCCCGGCCTGCTGCCCGCCATCGTCGAGCTGGCCATCGTGCTGACCGCGCAGGGGGAGTTCTACGAGGCCGAGTCTCTGCTGCAGGACTGCCTGCTGGTGTGCAGGGAGCGGGGCGAGCTCTGGCTGAGCTCGCACGCGCAGTGGGCGCTGGCGGGCGCCAGGCTCGCGACCAACCGGCCCGAGGAGGCGCTGCAGAGCCTCAGGGAGGGGTTGCGGATCAAGCTGCACTTCCACGACACCCTCGGCACCCTGCTGGCGCTGGAGTCCTCGGCACGGATCTTCGTGGCCCTGGACCGCGTACCGCTGGCCGCCCTCCTGCTGGGGGCGCTGCAGCGAAACTGGAGATCGGCCGGCCTGCCGCAGTTGGGCGCGCCGTTCCTGTCCGATGACCACAACGCGTGCATCAGGGAGTGTGTGCGGCGGATGGGTGAGCTCGCCTACAAGAATGCCCTCGAGGAGGGCGCCCGGCTCGACCTTGAGGAGGCGTCCTCGCTCGCGCTGGGCGAGCTGGACGCCCTCAAGGACAGCTGACAGGGGAACCTCAGACGGCCTGCGGCCAGCGGGTGTCGTCCGGCCAGGCGTGCACGAAGCGTGCGCTGCCGAACGAGAATTCGATGTGGCCACGGACCCAGTGTTCGAGACCGCGCACGTAGTCGAGCACCGGCGGCGGAGCCCACCTCTCCATCGCCGCGCGCCGGTCGACGAACGCGGCGATCGCCTCGTCGTGCATGCGGGCGACCTCGAGCAGCGCGTCCTGAAGGGAGAGCGACTTGTGGGTGGCCAGCACGGTCACGAGGTTGTGCCGGGCCTTGTCGGTGCGGCGCTCCTTGGCGTACGAGAGCAGGTCGTTGTCCCAGCCGACGAGGTCGCATGCCAGGTCGGAGAGCGCGCGCACGTCGGGGTGGTACCAGTCCTCGGTCTCGATCCGGTAGCCGCCGCCGATGTCGATGAGCGCGAAGCAGGTGTACGTGGCGCCGGTGGTGCGGCGCATCAGGAGATAGTCCTCGGGGGTCGGGATCAGATCGACCTCGCGGTTCGCCGCCTCCCAGATCTGGGCGAATAAGTACTCCTTCACAGCGCTCCGCCATCGGTCCAGCTGTTCGGGAGTGGCCATCGCGGAGATGCGGTCCAGGAGCCCCTTGAGGGCGAGGCCGAACACGTCGCCAGGCTCCGGGCCCCTGTCCCCGTCGAGGCCCTCCAGGAGTGACGGCAGCGCGCGGGCGACCGCGGCGGCCCGATGCCCCGTGAGCTCACTCTCGCAGAACCCGTCGTCGAAGGCCCAGAGCCAGAAGTACCAGTCAGTGATCAGCCGGAGACTGTCGCGCGGCACGGTCGGGTTGGTCCGTGCGGGCAGGAGGCCGAGTTCCGAGCGACTGAAGTGGTCGATGGAGTCGGCGCTGGGAAGCATGTTCGAGGCGGCCACCCATGCGTGACTCTCTGCAGTGACCTCCGCGGCATGAACGTTGATCTCGTTGGGGAACGGACATGGCAGCGGAGGGATGTGGAGCGGTCGCCTATCGAAGGGGTGCGCAGATTTAGCCACATCCCTCAGCATGACTACAGACCGCTCGTAAGGCCATACTCGCCAACTTCGATACCTTAAAAGCTTATTTCATATTATGAATCACTATGCCGAGAGCCATTGGATAAACTGCTCATTTGCGAACATTCGCGCCGTGTCCAAGGCCGACGGCGTACCCGCGTTCGGGTCGGCGCCCGCGTCCAGCAACGCTCTGACCACTGCGGATTCCTTCTTGAAGACCGCACCCGCGAGCGGGGTCTGCCCGCGGCCGTTGACCCGGTTGGGGTCGGCTCCGCACGTGACCAGCATGCCCACGGTCTCAGCGTGACCGTAATAAGCCGCCAGCATCAGCAAAGTGTCACCCTTGCCGTTGGTCAGGTCGACCGGCGCCCCTGCCTCGACATACGCGCGCAGCGTCTCGGTGTCACCCGCCCTGGCCAGGTCGAACATCCTGGTGGCGAACTCTTCGAGCTCCGGGTCCCCGTCCATGCGCCCCATTGTGCCTCGATAGGGTGCCGTGCACGGAATCGTTCCGGCCCTCTGGACGCGGAATCGTTCTGACCCGCCGTAGGTTCTGGAGATGAGTACCTAGGGAAAGGCTGTCCAACCGTGATCGACCCGACGGATCTCTACAAGCTCGCAGACGACGCGCCCGAGCTGCCCGATCCGGTGCTGTTGTACCACTTCGACGGTTTTGTCGACGCGGGCAGCGCCGGACGTCTCGCGCTGGGCCACGTGCTGGCCGAGCTGGAGCACCGGGTCGTGGCGACGTTCGACGTGGACCGGCTGCTCGACTACCGGTCTCGCCGGCCCATCATGACCTTTGACACCGACCGCTGGGTCGAGTACGAGAGCCCGGAATTGGCCGTTTATGTTGCGAAAGACTCGACAGGGACGCAGTTCCTGGTGATGAACGGGCCCGAGCCCGACCGCGAGTGGGAGCTGTTCACCAAGGCCGTGTCGGATCTGGTGGAGCGGCTGCGCGTGAGCAAGCTGGTGACGCTGCACGGCGTCCCCATGGCGGTCCCCCACACCCGGCCGCTCGGCATCACCATGCACGCCAGCCGGCCCGAGCTGATCAACTCCCAGACGAGCGCGTTCGGGCGCGTCCAGGTGCCGGGGAGCGTGGCGGCGCTGCTGGAGCTGCGGCTGGGGGCGCAGGGACACGACGCGCTGGGGTACGCGGTCCACGTGCCGCACTACCTGTCGCAGGCCGAATACCCGACCGCCGCCGTGACCGCACTCGAAGCCGTGACGAGGGGGACGGGGCTGGTGTTCCCGATGGACCCGCTGCGCGACGCGGCCCGCCGTACGATGACGGAGATCGAGGAGCAGATCAGCGCCTCCACCGAGCTGTCTACGGCGATCAAGGGGCTTGAGCAGCAGTACGACGCCTTCGCGGCCGGCGCCGAGCGCGAGAACCTGATGGCGGAGAGCACCCCGATGCCCACCGGCGACGAACTCGCCGCCCAGTTCGAGCGCTTCCTCGCCGAGCGCGACGAGGACTGACCCATCTAAAACTCCATATTTTACGGTGGCCCAGCCTGGCCCCACCCGCCGCACCTGGCCGGGGTCTGTCCAGGGTGACGCTCTCCAGGTGTGCGTGGCTGGGCGCCGTAACGGCGCCCACTGGGCCGTCTGGGTGGTGCCTTCGTGGCCGGATGCCGTCATGTCTGGATATGGGACGGCTCCGGATTCCCCACAGCGGTGACCGGGTCCCATCACGGCTCGATGTGGTCCCCTGGACGGTGCCCTTGTGACCGTCCAGAGGGCCACGTTGGGCCGGACGCCTCGCGACATCACACCGTCCCAGCACCACATGGGGCGGGACTGGTGGCGTGGGCGGGCTGGGGGATCTTCAGGGGGCGGCGGGATAGCCTGGGGAAATGAGTGAGATCCGGGTCGGGCTGGTCGGCTATGGCACCGCCGGGGCGTACTTTCACGCCCCGCTCATCCACGCCACCCCAGGCCTCTCCCTGGCCGCCGTGGTGACCAGGAACCCCGCCCGGCAGGCCGAAGTGGCCGGGAAGTACGGCGCGAGCCCTGTGGCCGACGTGGAGGAGCTGTGGGGGCTGTGCGATCTCGTCGTGGTCGCCTCGCCCAACAAGACCCACGTGGCCACCGCCACATCCGCACTCACCCACGGCCTGCCCGTCGTCGTGGACAAGCCGCTGGCCCGGACCGCCGAGGAGGGGCGCGAGCTGGTGCGGCTGGCCAAGGAGCGCGGGCTCATGCTGACCGTGTTCCAGAACCGGCGGTGGGACGGCGACTTCCGGACCGTGCGGAAGCTGGTCGAGGAGGATCGGCTGGGTGAGGTGCTGCGGTTCGAGTCGAGGTTCGAGCGGTGGCGGCCGGTGCCCAAGGGCGGCTGGCGGGAGACCGGGGGCGCGGAGGAGATCGGCGGGCTGCTCTACGACCTGGGCAGCCACCTCGTCGACCAGGCCCTGCAGCTGCTCGGGCCCGTCCGGGAGGTCTACTGCGAGAGCGACGTGCGGCGCGAGGGGGTGGCCTCCGACGACGACACGTTCATCGCGCTGACGCATGCGAGTGGGGCTCGGTCCCACTTGTGGATGAGCTCGGTGGCCGCCTTTCGCGGGCCCCGGTTCCGGGTGCTGGGGTCTTCTGCGGGGTTCGAGAAGTACGGGATGGACCTGCAGGAGGAGCGGCTGCGGGCGGGCATGGCGCCCGACTCGCCCGAGTTCGGGGAGGATGACGAGGGAAGCTGGGGGATGCTCGGCACGGAGGACGCCCATCGTGCCGTGCGGACCGAGCCGGGGGCGTACCTGGACTTCTACCAGGGTGTGGTGGCGGCGCTGCGCGAGGGCGTGCCACCACCCGTGGACCCGGCGAGCGTGATCGACACGCTGACCGTCATCGAGGCCGCCCACCTCTCGGCCACCCAGCGCATGGTCGCCCACCTGACCTGACGCACCCACCGACCGGCTCTCGGCGTGCGCACGCCGAGGGGTCGGGCCGGTGAGCGTCCTGCGCGGCCACGGCCTCGCCACAGACCTGCCGCCACGCAGCCCGCGGCCATCCAGCACCTCACCCGCGAGGCCGCCCGGGGCAGCCTGCCGGAGCGCGACGCACGTCGGCGGTCGCCCGGCGGTGGCCGATCGCGCGGAAAGCGCGGTGGTCAAGCGCACAGGCGACCGCGTGCCACTGTCAGTCGCGCAGGCGGGCGCGCATCGCGGTCGTGTCGGCGTCCGTCCAGCCGTGCCGGGTCAGCCACCCCATCGGCCCGCCGAACCGGTCGTCGAGCACCCCGAGGAACTGCTCGATGTACCGGGCCCGAGGCATGTGGTCGTCGGCCGGCCGCGAGTCCAGGTCGCCCCGGTACGTCTCGCTGCTCCGCAGCCGCTTGAGGATCAGCTCCAGCCGCTCCCCCGTGGCCGCGTAGTCCTCGACGATCGCCTCCCGGGTCGCCCCGGCGACCTCCAGGGCCAGCGCCGACAGCACCCCGGTGCGGTCCTTGCCGGCCGCGCAGTGCACCAGCGCCGCCCCGTCGTCCAGCGACATCGCGCGCAGCGCCGCGACCACGGCGTCCGGACGGTCGCGCAGGTAGCCGAAGTAGAAGCCGGTCACCCGCAGTTCCTCGTCCAGACCGCGTTCGGCCCAGGGCAGCACCCGGTCGCCGTCGATGGTGTCGGCCTCGACGTCGGTGTGCGTGCCGCCCTCCGCGAACAACGTCAGATGGTGGTGCCGTACCTCGGGCACATGGGTGAGCGGTCCAGGGCCCTCCAATGAGACCTCGGCGTTCGAGCGGAGGTCCACGACGTGCCGCAGGTTCAGCTCGTTCACCAAGTGCGTCACGTCAGCGGCCGTGAGGCCCTGCAGGTTGTCGGCACGGAAGATCCGCCCGCGACGGGTGTGGCCGCCGTCACGAGTGGGCAGTCCGCCCAGGTCACGCGCGTTGACCGCGCCTTCCAGGTCTATCCACCTCGTCATCTCGTCCATCATTGCGACCCTATATGTCCGCCAAATATGAGCGAATTCGAGGTTCATAACGCAGCATGAACGTATGGATCCACGAGCTCTGCCTCCACGGCTGGTGATCGATCCATCGCTGCCCCCGGAGATCTTGGCCGAGCTGCGGTCGAGCCCGCACGTCCTCCGCAAGGCTCGATCGGGTGCGCGCATGGACACCACGAAAAACCCCGCCACGCTCTTCGTGCTCCCCGCCCTCATAGTGGTGGTCGCCCTGGTGGCCGACTTGCCGGCCCTGCTGGTCGCGGGCATCGGAGTCGGCATGATCGTCCTGATCCGGTGGATCGCGCTGGACAGCTCATATCGCACGACCAGGCGAAAGCTTGAACTCGCCCGAGTCCATGCCAACCACTACATCCTGCCGGAGGACCTGGACTACCCCTGCCAGATGCTGCTGCGCAGGGCGCAGAACGCGGTCGATGCGATCATGGGCTCCCGCGTCCACAGGGACGGCCTGATCGACAGCATCGACAACATGGTGTCGCTGCCCGAGGAGGTCTGGCAGATCGCCCAGCGGCTGCGGCGGCTGTCGTCCATGCACGCCGAGCACGGCAAGCTCGTTCCCCGCGAGCTGCCATCCGGCCTGGAGGATGCGTTCAAGCCCTACTCCAGCGCGCTGGACGCCGCCTGGACGTCGCTGTCGCAGCGCGTACGCCACCTGGAGAAGTACGCCAAGCAGGTGATCAAGGCGGACAAGGTCTACCACGCCCACCGGCGGCTACAGGCGCTGGCGGCCAAGACCCCCGAATACCAGCAGCTGATCGCCGAGACCGTCCGGGACGAGCTGGCACACCAGCGCATCAGGGAGCTGGCCGATCAGGCGGCGCACGTGCGCAAGCTGTTCGAGGAGAGCATCCTCCAGGCGAGGCAGGCGGCGGGCGAGCTGATCAGGTCTCCCCTCACCTGAGGGTCAGGGCGCGGCGCGTCTGAGGAGTTCCAGGGTCCGGCGCATGCCGGCCTCGTTGCCGAGGCTGCGGTAGATCTCCCTGGCCTGCTCCAGCGGCTCCACCGCGGCCCCGCGCCCGCCCGCGTCCAGGTGCGCCTCCCCGAGGTAACGCAGGCTCCTGGCCATCCACCACCGGTCCTCGAGCTCCTCGAAGCCCTGCACGGCCCGCCGCAGCTCGTGTTCCGACTCCTCGATCCGTCCCAGCCTCGCCAGCGCCCGCCCGGCCGACACGGCGGTCCTGGCCACCCCCCACGAGTCGCCCAGCGCCGCCAGGATCCTCTCAGCCCGCCGTACGTACTCGAGCTCACGCAGCCCGTTGTCCGGGTCGCCCACCTCGCCGGCGGCCCGCAGGCAGCGTGCCTCCTCCCACCGCTCCCCGCGCTGCTTGAACATCTCGGCGGCCCTGTCGAGGCTGAACCCTGCCCTGGTGAACAGGTTGGCGGCCAGCCGGTGGTCGCCCGCCTGATGCTCGCCGCGCGCCTGGGCGGCCAGCACCTCGCCGTAGACGCGCAGCGTCTGGGCCTCCGAGTAGCGGTTGCCCTCCCGCTTGAAGATCTCCAGGGCGTCTTCCAGCAGCTCCCTGGCCTCATCGGGACGGCGTTCCGCCATGCGCATCTCGGCCAGGTTGCGCTGGGTGCGGGCCATCCACCACAGGTCGTCCTCGCCCTTGAACGCGGTGATGGCCCCGATGAGGTAGTCCTGTGCCCGGTCCAGGTGGCCGTCGCTGAACAGCGTCATCCCGATCGTGCGCATGGCCCTGGCCGCCCACCACGACTCCCCCAGTTCGGTGAACGTCTCCAGGGCCCGCTCCGCCTCCTCCAGAGCCCGCTCCCGCAGGCCCAGGCCACCGTGCACGGAGGCGCTGTCGAGCAGCGCGATGGCCAGCGCGCGGCGGTCGCCGGCCTGCGCGGCCGCCTCGCAGCCGATCTCCGCCATGGCCACCCAGTCAGCCCAGTACGCACGCAGCGAGTGGCACAACGAGCAGAACGCCCTGGCCAGCCCCCACGTCAGCTCCCACAGCTGGAGCTGGCGGGCCAAGTGGATCATCGCGATCAGCGACAGCCGCTCGGCGTTGAGCCAGTCGGCGGCGCGGACCTGCCCGTCGGCGGTGGAGCGGCGGCCGCCCCTCCTCCAGTCCTGCGGCCAGCGGTTCTGCGCGGCATCCTCGGCGCGGCGGCGGTAGCCGTAGAGCACGCGTTCGATGGCGGCCCTGCGCCGCTCGGCCTCGTCCTGCTCGGCCAGCTCCGCGGCGAACACCCTGACCAGGTCGTGCAGGCGGTAACGCATCGTACTGGTCTGGTCTGTGCCCGAGCACTCGGCGAGCTGGGCGTCGATGAGGGCCTCGAGCTGGTCGGCGCCGTCGAGCCCGGAGATGTCGAGCAGCTCGCCGGCCACCCAGCCGGGCACGTCGGGCGCGGTGAGCGCGCTGAGCAGGCGCAGCAGGCGGCGCTGCATCCCCGTGCAGTCGTCGTAGCTCAGCTGTACGGAGGCGCGCACGCTCTTGTCGACCGTCGGGGCCACTTCGAGCTGGTCGAGGCGGCGGCGCGTGTCGGCCAGGCGGTTGGCCATCTCGCGCATGGTCCACTGCTCGCGGGTGGCCAGGCGACCGCCGCAGATGTTGATCGCCAGCGGCAGGTAGTCGCACATCTGTACGACCTCCTTGGCGGCCTCGAGATCCTCGACGACCCGGGCGCCGCCCGCCAGCCGGGCCAGCAGCTCCACGCCGTGCGCCTCGCTGAACACGCCGAGCCGCGTGTCATGGGTGCCGTTCAGGAACAGCGGCGCGCGGGACGTGACCAGCACCGCGCAGCCGGGCTCGGCCGGGATCAGCGGTTTGACCTGGGCGGCGTCGTGGGCGTTGTCCAGGCCGATGAGGATCCTGCGGCCCTTGGTCCAGGTCAGCCAGAGCTTGCGTAACTCGTCGAGGCCGCCGGGGTCGGTGGTCAGGCGCACGTCCAGCGCGCGCAGGAACCCGATCAGCACCTCGTCGGGGCGGACCGGGGCGTCGACCCCGCCGCGCAGGTCGGCGTAGAGCCTGCCGTCGGGGAACCAGCCGGCCATCTCCTGCCCGAACCTGGTCATCAGCGCGGACTTGCCGACGCCGCCCCGGCCGTACACCGAGACCACGAGGGGCGGCGAGAGGTCGGAGGACTCCCTGCGGTCGGCGAAGACCTCGCGTAACTCGGCGAGCGATTCCGCGCGCCCGGTGAAGTGCTCGGGGACCGGCGGCCACTGGTCGGGCGCGAGCGAGGCGGACTCTGGGAGCGCCCGGCGTTTGGGCCCGCGCGGCTCGGTGGTGGCCCAGGTGGTCAGTCCCACGAGAGCGGCGGCCGCACCGGTCACAGCGATCTTGGCCGCCGGCGGGATCTCCCACTCAATGGACGCCGTCAGCACGCTCGCCGCGGCCGCCGCCAGTCCCGCGGAGACCGGCGCGGCCCAGGAGACCCTTCTACGTCGCGGTCGCGGCTTGTCCGGCAACTCGCCTGTCAACGAACACCCCCTGGGGTGATTCAAACCGATGGGGTACGGCTTGCGCCAGCCGTACCCCATCGTTCATTCACTAGCCGATCACATGACAGGTGGCCGTCGCCGTCTTGGTGGGGTCGCTCTCCGAGGTGGCGGTGAGCTTCACCCTGGCCAGCCGGTCGCCGCCGGACTCGCGCACGGCGTTCACGGTGACCGGGGCCTCCTTGCCGAACGCGACGGAGGCAAGCGCGTTCGGGAGCTGGGCGGTCCAGCCCTTGCCCTGGACCTCGGCCTTGAGGCGGTAGACGTCGGAGTTCAGGTAGGCGCTGACGTCCTCCGGGTGCTGGCCCTGCGCCGGGGCCGTCTTGCCGGTGTTGACCAGCGGGAACTTGCAGGTGGAGATGCTGTTGCCGGTCGGCAGGCCGGCCGCGGGAAGCAGCTTGACGCCGCGCTTCTGCGGGCCCGCGCCGTCGAGCGAGCGGATGGCGACCGTGTAGGAGAGGTGGCCGTCGCGGTCGCGCTTGACGTCGGTGATGTAGAAGTGCAGGCGGTTGGCCTGGTCGATGTACTCGTACTCGCTGCCGGAGTCGGTGCCGGCGTGGAAGAGGGCGTCGGCGAGCTGGCGGTAGTCGCCGATCGTGATCGGCACCTTGGTCCCGTTGGGCATGACGTAGTCGGTCATGTTGATGTCCTGCGGGTTAGCGTCGATCACCCACTCGAAGGGGGCCCGGTCCTGGTTCTTGGTCTTGGCCAGCAGGACGCCGGCGTCAGGGGTGAACGAGTCGGTGCCCATGCGGTCCACGACCTCGACCGTGTAGTTGTCGTAGCCGCCGCCGTCGCAGAGCGGGTCGGCCTTGTCGCACGAGCTCTTGTCGCCATCGGTGTCGAAGGAGATGTTGACGCCGGCCAGCTCGTTCTTGCCCGGCTGGTCCACGCGGGCCAGGACCCTGGCGGTGACCAGGCCGGACTCGTCGAGCGCCGCGCGTGACAGGCGTAGGACGTTCTGCTCGTCCACCATCTCCAGCTTGATCTTGTTGCGGAGCATGTGCTGGGCGCCCATGGACGCGCCGGACGTGGGCGGTATCAGCCAGCGGGAGTGCGGGCCGCCCGGGCCGTTGAAGCTGCCGCGGCTGAGCATCTCCCAGATGCCGGTGTACGCCCGTTTGGGCGGCACGGCGTACGGGTTGTTGTAGTTGTCGGCGATGCCCATGATGTGGCTCAGCTCGTGCGCGTAGACGGCCATGCCGGAGCTCTCGGCCTGCACCGAGTCGATACCGAAGCGGGCGTTCGGCCAGAAGGTGGAGCCGGCCTGCCACGAGGTCCAGTCGACGTAGCGGGTGGCCACCCAGTTGGGCAGCGCCGGGTCCGGCGGGCCCCACTCGTCGGGCACGTCCTCCTTGGTCGGGAACTTCATCATCCCGAACTCCTGCCAGGTGGACGACTCGTCCTGGCCGGCGCTCAGGTAGAAGACGAAGTCGAACTGCTTGGCCACCTCGTCGCCGACGGCGCCGATCCAGGCGGCGTTGCCCTCGGTACGCAGGTTCTTGTTGCAGGTGTCACCCGACGGGCAGCCGGTGCCCGCCTGGAACTCCATCGCGTACTCGTGGTCCTTGCCCGACAGCGTGTAGGGCCCGAACCCGGTCAGCTCCACCCCGTATCTGCCGCCCGAGTCCTCCATCCAGTACTCGTGGATGGTGTGACCCTTGTTGAGGGTGTTCGGGGTGTTGAGGAAGTCCTGGTAGAACTTGGCCACCTGGTCGCGCGGGATGTCGTGGGCCTCGGCGCTCGGGTTCGCGTAGATCGTCGAGCCCTTGGGCTGCGTCACCACGAACGGCTGGTTCGGGTAGTCGAGCAGCACGAGCGCGCCCTTGAAGGTACGCTTCGACCCCTTGACGGCGGGGTCGTTCCACTTGGTGCCGGGCGGCTGTTTGTAGTCCGCCCACGTCATGTTGTCGGGGTTTTCCCAGTTCTGTGGGTCGATGGGCTTGATGCCGCCGGCCGGGCGGGTGCGCAGGGCCTGGGCTTCGGCGGGTGCGTCGAGCTGCCAGGGCTGCGTTTGCGGCCAGTGGTTCTGCCGCCAGGGGAACTCGGGGTCTGTGGGGGGTGCTGCGGAAGCAGGGGTCGCTATCAGGCTCACCGGGATCAGCACGATGGCCGCCAGCAACCCCTTCAGCAGCTTCTTCGGGGCAATCACGGATTGACGGTATAGACGTTATTGACAGAGATCAACGATCAGTTGCATGCAAATACGTGACGTGTAGCGTCTTATCCGGACATTTGATGAAATGTCACCGTAAAGGGGTGGGCGTGGCCGGGGCGGTCCAGACGAGCTCGCCGCCCCTCGCGACCGGCCTGCTACTGGAGGGCTGGTGGCGACCTTGGAGACCTGCGGCGCGAGGAGCCGACGGCCACCCCTAGGTGGACGCGTTCCCGCAGGTCGCGCCGGTGACCGTACAGGTGGCCCGGCCCTTGCGGCCGAGGCGACCGCGCGGGTGCCGGGACTCGGGCGCCCTGAAACCCGCCGAATGATACTTACGGATGGAATCGTATGATTCGTCCTTATTGCGTACTTGTCCTGGCTCACGTTTAATGCCCTGAAGAGAAGATCCGACGGGAGATCTGATGCCGTCTGCGAAGCGTGCCGGCCCGGCTCTGGGCAGGCGCGCGCCCGCGCCCGTCGTGGTCCACTCCGCCCCACTCGTGCTGCCCATCTGCACCGATCCCATCCGTGACGGCGCGGTCGCGGTCAGGGGCGACCGTGTGGTCAAGGTGGGCCCGCGAGCTTCGGTGCTCTCGTCCCTTCCCGGAGCCTCCGAGGTGCGCTGGACCGGGATGATCGTGGCCGGGCTGGTGGACGCCTGCGCCGCCGTCCCCGCCGCCGGCACCGGGGTGACCGCGCGGGCCAGCGTGGTGTCCGACCTGGCCGATCCGCCTGCGGCTCCCGGCATCTCGTATGTCAAGGTGACCAGCGAGAACGAGGAGGAGTGGGAGGCGTACGGGCGGGACGCGGTGATCACGGCGATTCGCGAGGTCGACAGGCCCTGCGCGGTGGGGATCGCGGCGCACACCCGGGATCCGCAGGTGCTGGAGGACGTGGCGGTGCTGGCCAGGACGTTCGGGCTGCGGCTGCTGGTGGATCTGGACCGGCACTCACCCGCGGCCCTGGACGAGGCGGGGGTGCTGGGACGGCTGTGCCACGCGGCGTGTGCCCGGCCCCTGGACCCCGGGGAACGCAAGCTGCTGCGGCTGCGCAAGACCGTGGTGGCTGTCTGCCCGTCATCTGCCCCTGATGTACTGATGCTCCTCGACGAGGGCAACCCGGTCGCCCTCGCCACCGGCCCGGCCCCGAACGGCCCCGCCGTGCCTGCCGCACCGGCCGGCGCGGACGGTGCCGGCGGGCCGGCGCCTGCCGATGTGCTCGGTGTCGCCCGGGCCATCAGGCGGGACGCTCGTGAGCGCGGGCTGCGTACCCGAGGGCTGGACGGCAAGCTGGTTGAGGCGGCGACGCTGGGCGGGGCTCGTGCGCTGGGGATGGATCGGGGCAAGGGGCGGATC
>NZ_JBFAMX010000168.1:0-19067 GCF_040659615.1 Nonomuraea sp. NPDC049784 | reverse complement strand
GGCATAGGCCAGGCCGAGCAGCACGCCGGCGACGGCCACGGCAACGCGGTCCTCGCGCAACGAGCTCACCACGGCGATCGCGAGAAGCCCGCAGGCGGTGGCGTGCACCGCCCACCGCAGCAACCGCGACGGAACGTCCATCATTACTCACACAGAGTAACAACGGACACGGTTGAGGTCACGTGCCCCGAGGCCGCCGGGTGAAGGTCGTGATGAGGAAGTACAGGACCCCGGCCAGCACGAGAGCGATGACCACGCCGATGTTGGCCGCCCCGAACGTGCTCTTCTTCAGCTCGTCGCTCATGAGGAAGCCGACGACCTTGGCGATGTACGGATCGGCCGAGGCGATGAGCCCGAGCCCCGCCACCGACGCCACGACCAGCGACACCAGCCCCGCCCAGTTGAGCGCGGGCGCGCCTGGCCGCAGCAGCCGCTCGTCGTATGACCTGCCGTCGGCCCGCAGCCGCCACATGTCCACCAGGAAGATCGCCACCCAGGCCGCCATCACCACCCCGATGATCGCCAGGAACGCCTGGAAGGTGCCGAAGAAGCTGGTGGACACGAACAGCAGGTAGCACCCGCCGAGCACCATGAGGACACCGTCGATCAGCACCGCGTAATGCCGCCTGACGGGCACGCCGAGGGCCAGCATCGAGAGCCCGGACGAGTAGATGTCCATGATCGCCCCGGCCAGGAAGCCCCCGATGGCGGTCAGCAGGTACGGCAGCAGGAACCACGTCGGCAGCGCTCCGGCCAGCGCCGCCACCGGATCGGTCCCGGCGGCCCCCGCCAGCTTCGGATCGCCGCCCGCCAGCAGCACGCCGAACACGAGCAGCACCATGGGCGGCAGCGCGCCGCCCAGCGTCGTCCACAGCGCCACCGACCTCGGCCGGGAGCCCGAGGGCAGGTACCGGGAGTAGTCGGCGCCGCAGTTGACCCATCCCAGCCCCAGCAGCGTCATGGCGAAGATGACCCCGCCCACCCATCCGCCGGGGCCCGCCGTGGTCTCCAGCGCCCCGCCGAGCCTCGGGACCATGAGGATCATGTAGATGACGGTCAGCACGACGAACGCGTACGTCAGGTACCGCTGCACCGCCATGATCATGGCGTGCCCGTACACGCCGATCGCGATCACCGCGACGGCCGCGACGGCGAAGCACACGGCGGTCGCCGTCGTGGCGGGGATGCCGGGCGCGAGCCGCGCGAGGATGGCCGCGCCGCTCTGCGCGGAGAGCGTGACGAGCACGATCTCCCAGCCGACATTCGAGATGTACGAGAACAGCGCGGGCAGCTTGTTCCCCTGGTAGCCGAATGGCGCCCGTCCCAGGGTCATCGTCGGCACGCCCGATCGTGTCCCGCCGACGGCGACCAGGCCGACCAGCAGGAACGACAGCACGTACCCGATGGCGCCGGTGATGATCGCCGGGACCACACCCAGGCCGAGACCGACGATGTACACCCCGAAGGCGACGCCGAACAGGGAGAGGTTGGAGCCCGCCCAGGGCCAGAACAGGTCCCTCGGGCGGCCGTGACGCTCGGCTTCAGGAACGGCGTTGATGCCGTTCTGCTCGACGGTCATCGAATCCATGACCGGACGTTATCTGTCTTTTGGGTAGAAAAAGAACCCTTGCGCGCGGTGGGATGGCGGCTTCGCTCCCGGGGGTGAATGAAACCCCCCACACGGTGATATTTCGGGACTTCGGGGGCACTATGCGTGGAATGGGGGCGTCCGGGTTGGACACGCGCAGGCGCGCGTTGGCCGTATGCCTGGTGGCGGCTTTCATGACCGGGCTGGACGTGAGCATCGTCAACGTGGCGCTGCCATCGATCCGCGCGAGCCTGCACGCGACCGAGGACGGCCTGCAGTGGATCCTGTCCGGCTACGCCCTGACGTTCGGCCTGCTGCTGGTCCCGGCCGGGAGGCTGGGGGACGCCAGGAGCCGCAGGACGCTCTTCATGTGGGGCGTGGCGCTGTTCACGCTGTCCAGCGCGGCGTGCGGTTTCGCCTGGGACACGAAGGTGCTGATCGTGGCCCGGCTGGTGCAGGGCATGGCGGCCGGAACGACGAACCCGCAGGTCTCGGGTCTGATCCAGCACATGTTCCGCGGGTACGAGCGAGGACGGGCATTCGGCGCGCTCGGCGCCACCATCGGCGTCTCCACGGCCGCGGGCCCGCTGATCGGCGGCACCCTGGTCACCGCCTTCGGGGCCGATCACGGGTGGCGATGGGTGTTCCTGGTGAACGTGCCGATCGGGATGGTCCTGCTGCCCGTGGCCTGGCGCGTCCTGCCGAGCCCGGAGGCCGCCGTGCCGCGGCCGGAGCGGCGGGAGAGCATGGACCCGGTCGGCGTCCTGCTCCTCGGCGTTGGAGTGGCGGGCCTGCTCCTGCCCTTCATCCAGCGCCACCAATGGGAGGGGAACGCCAAGTGGGTGCTCATTCCCATCTCGTTCCTGATACTGGCCGGTTTCGTGACGTGGGAGCGGTTCTACCGCCGTGAGCCACTGGTCGACCTGGCGCTCTTCAGGAAGCGCTCCTACAGCCTGGGCTCGGCCATCGCCCTGTTCTACTTCGCCGGCTTCACCGGGATCTTCTTCATCTTCACCCTGTACCTGCAGAGCGGCCTGGGATACAGCCCTTTGCAGGCCGGCCTCTCGATCACCCCGTTCGCCCTCGGCTCCGCCTCGGCCAGCGTGGTCGGCGGACGACTGGTGCACCGCGTCGGCCGTCGCCTGGTCGCCCTCGGCCTGACCATGGTGATCTTCGGCATCTCCGCGACCATGGCCGCCACCGCGCTGGTCCCGGGACGCGGCGTGGGCCTGGCCACCGCGCTCCCCCTGCTGGTGGCGGGCATGGGCAGTGGCCTGGTCATCTCCCCCAACCAGGCCATCACCCTGTCGGAGGTCCCGCCCGCGGGCGGCGGCAGCGCGGCGGGAGTCCTGCAAACGGGCCAGCGCCTCGGCTCGGCCATCGGGGTCGCGGCGATCGGCTCGACGTTCTTCGGCGCCCTGAACGAGGGCTGGCCGGCGGCGTTCCGCCACGGCCTGATGGTGGTGCTGCTCTTCATCCTGCTCGCCCTGTCAGCCGCCGCCTACGACCTCGTCCGCACCCCCTCCGAGGACCGATTCACCGGACAGGCCGGCGGGCGATGAACACGTACTCACGGCTGTCCTCGGTGAAGGGCTCGCGGCCGAATCCGCCGTAAAGCGCTTCCAGCTCAAGCCCGGCGACGTCGATCAGCCCGAGCCACTCGTTCTTGGTCGCCCACCAGGAGGAGCTCGTCGCGCCGTCGTCGAGGACGATGTCGATTCTGTTGTCTCCCACGGCGAATCGGGTGGTGTGGGGTACGGGCCTCTCCTCGCGCTCGCCGTCGAGGCGCGCGGCGATGTGATGGTCGAAGGCGATGGCGTTCCAGGCGAACCGCCCCTCCGGCAGCAGCGAGGCGGCAACCCGCTCGAAAGTACGGCGGCGGTCGGCCCAGGTCGGCAGGTGCTGGAGCGATCGGAAGGGGCAGTAGATCAACGCCGCCGGCTCGTCCAGGGTGAGGTCGCGCATGTCGCCCTCGCGAAGGTCGAGTTCCACACCCTCTTGGGCCGCGCGGATGCGGGCTTGTTCGAGCATCGTCGCCGAGGCGTCGACCCCGATGACCCGCCGGCCGGTCTCCCGCGCGACCGAGATCGCGACCCGCCCGTTCCCGATCGCGAGCTCGACCAGCGGTCCGTCCGTCTCACGCGCGAGGTCGACGTAGAAGGCGACGTCGGCCACCATGTGAGCCGACCATTCCTCGTATTCGTTCGCGAACGCCTCGTCCCAAGTCGTTGCCACCGGCTCATGATCCCACCCGTCGCCGCCGATGGCCGTCCGGCATTCTGGGATTGTGTTCGCCGGCGCGGGTGAGGAGGCAGCGTGAGGACGAGGTTGCGCAAACTGTACGCGGGCGGGCGAGAGTTCGTATGGAGCGGCCGGCTCTACCACGTGGCCGGTGACCGCGACTGCCACAGGTGTGTCCGCCTGCGCGTTTGGGGCGCCGGGAAGAACAGCCATGCGCTCGAGGCGGATCTGCTGTCAAAGGCGATCTTGCCCTGGGGCTGCGCGACCGATGGCTCCTATCCGACCCCGCAGGACGTGCGGAACGTCGTCGACTACGCCTTGACGCATGGTTGGGATCCCGGCCTCGCCAGCGGGACCTTCTTCCTGAGCGAGCGAGATCACGCGTTCGAACTGCCCGGCTTCCTCCTCACCGACCGTCTCAGAGACGATGGGGCGCCGGATCCGACCGCGCGAGTATTCAGCGCCTCCGAACCCGGGACCACCGAGCCCTCGCCCGACGACCGCCCGGGCCCGGCGCCATAGCTCATCAAGGGCTGAGCAACCTGCCCTGATGACGCCGCAGGACAGCTCTGGCCAGCTCGGCGGGGGTTCCGGTGCTGGTGTCCACCGTCATGTCGTACGCGACGCCGTGATCGTGAACCGTGCGCAGGTGTCCACGTCCCGCGATGTGACTGTGGCCAGGGTAGAGAGCCGGTTGAGCGCTA
This sequence comes from Nonomuraea sp. NPDC049784, assembly GCF_040659615.1. Lineage (NCBI taxonomy): Bacteria > Bacillati > Actinomycetota > Actinomycetes > Streptosporangiales > Streptosporangiaceae > Nonomuraea > Nonomuraea sp. NPDC049784. The sequence goes on along the minus strand of NZ_JBFAMX010000168.1, from coordinate 14,534 downwards.
CCTCCGGCTCGTGAGCACTTTGGTCCGCGGCCCGGGCTGACAGCCGAGTTACCGACCGTGACAGTGGATCGTTGCTCAGTCAAGAAAGGCGGCGAGGATGGGGTTTGCCTGCGTGGGGGCGTCCTCGTGGACGTTGTGGCCGGCGTCAGGGATGATGCGGACGGTGGCGCCGGGGATGCGGCGGCCGAGTTCGGTGGCCTGCCAGGGTTCGTCGAAAGCATCCTTGCCACCCCAGAGGATCAGCGTCGGGACCTTCACCTCACCCAGGCGCCGCTCGGTGAGGGTGTAGTCGAGGTTGCGTTGCAGCATCCACATGGCCATGCGGTTCTCCGTGCGGCTTTCGGGTGCCCAGTACTCGTCGATGTCGGCGTCGGTGAGGCGGTCGGGGTGGGCGAACGACTTGGCCAGGGTGCCACCGTAGGTGGACTTGGTCATGAGCTTGCCGATCAGTTCTCCCACGACGGGGGACTCCAGCGGCCGGAAGTCCCAGCTGGAGGGGACGTCCAGGCCGGGGGAGTCCAGCAGGGCCAGCCGCTGGACCCGCTCGGGATGGCGCTCGGCCAGGTAGAGGGCGACGGCGCCGTTCCAGGAGTGCCCGACCACGGAGGCACGCTTGAGGCCGACGGCGTCCATGAACTGACCGACCGCGTCGGTCATGGCGTCGAGGTCGTAGCGGAATTGCTTGTCACGGACGCGGGTGTAGCCCTGCCCCGGCAGGTCGACGGCGTACACGGTGTGGTGCTTGGCCAGTTCAGGAATGGTGTGGCGGTAGCTGTAGATCCACAACGTGCCGCCCGGCAGGAGCACGATCGGAGATCCGCTTCCGGTCTTGACGTAGTGGAAGCGCGCCACCGGGGTCTCCACGTAGCTGGAGCCGGCCAGGTACGCCGAACGGAAGTTGCTTTCTTGTGACGGTTGCCAGACATAGGCCACCAGCAGTGCCGCGGCGACCACCAGCGCGAGGAAGCCTGCCAGCCCGTACAGGATGCGCCGCAACCACCGTCGCCCTGGCCGCCGCCGGGTGGTCTGCTGTTGCGCGGCCTCGGCTGAAGTCGGCTGCCGGGTCATGGTCGTGGTCGCTCCGTCCCCTGAGTGGATGATGTCCACGAACAGGACGGGGAACCCAGGCCGTGCCGTGACAGCCCTGGTGTGTGAACTGAGTCACCGCGGGCGCCGCGCGGCTGAGGCGACGGGGGCACGCCCCGAATTCAGAGGTGGATCACCAGGCCATCGCACCCTGACGGTCACGGAAGGTCCCGGTCGGTCCGTCCGCCCCGATGGTGGCGAGTTCGACAATCGCGTCGGTCCCCTCGGTCACTGTCTGCGGGCCGCTGTGCCCGTTGAAGTCGGTCGCGGTATAGCCAGGGTCGGCCGCGTTCACTTTCACGTCCGTCCAGGCCTTCGCATACTGCGTCGTCAGCATGGTCACGGCAGCCTTCGACGACGTGTAGAGCGGCGTGACGACCCTCGACTCGACGCGCTCGGCGTCGTGGGTTGCGGCGAACGACCCCATGCCGCTCGACACGTTGACGATGACCGGGTTCGCCGACTTGCGCAGTAGGGGCAGGAACGCGTGCGTCACCCGGACGATCCCCACGACATTGACCTCGAACACCGCGCCGGCGTCAGCGGCCGTGATCTGGTCGGCGGGGTTGTGCGTCCCGTGGATACCTGCGTTGTTGATGAGGACGTCGATGAACCCCTCGTGAGCCTCGACGTCGACGGCGGCCGCAGCCACCGACGCGTCGTCGGTCACATCGATCTGGACGAAACGGGCACCGAGTGCGTCGGCGGCTTCCTGGCCGCGTTCCGGATCGCGAGCGCCAATGAGGACGGTGTGGCCGGCCTCGATCAATCGGCGGGCGGTCTCGTACCCGAGGGATCTGTTGGCTCCTGTGATGAACGTTGTGGTCATGTGTTCACTCTCGGCCGGTGACGAGAGGAGAGCCAGTGCCCTCTGCGACGGTGGGACGGTCAGTACCAGGCAGAACGGCAATCCAGGGGACAGAATGGTCGAGTGGACGAGACCCTCGGGACGGCATTGCGCCGCTGGCGCGACCGGCTTTCTCCCCTCGACATCGGGCGGACTGCGCGGCCCGGACGACGTGCGGCGGGGTTGCGACGCGAGGAACTGGCCGAGCTCGCAGGGCTGTCGGTCGACTATGTGGTCCGGCTGGAGCAAGGGCGCGCCACGAGCCCTTCGGCGCAGGTCGTCGCGAGCCTGGCCAGGGCACTGCAGCTGGAACCCATGGAGCGCGATTACGCCTACCGGCTGGCCGGCCTCCTCCCGCCACAGGAGGGGACGATCTCTACGCATGTTCCAGCGGGGGTCCAACGGGTGCTGGCTGGCCTCGGGGAGTTCCCTGTGGGCGTGTTCAGTGCCGACTGGACCTTGCTGTCCTGGACTCCCGCATGGGCAGTGCTGCTGGGCGATCCCGGCGCGCGGACGCACGTCGAGCGGAACCTGGTGCGGGCGGTCTTCGCCACAGGGCCCAGAGGGCTCGCGGCCTGGCCCGTACTCCACGACGGCGACGCCCTGAACCGCGCCCTCGTCGCCGATCTGCGCACGGCTCTCGTCGACTACCCCCGTGACCGTGGACTGATCGACCTTGTCGCGGACCTGCGCTCCACCAGTACGGAGTTCACCCGGCTGTGGGACGAGGGTGCGGTCGGTCGGCACGTCTCGGCCCGCAAGATCATCGTGCACCCCCAGGTCGGCGAGGTGACGTGCGACTGCGACGTGCTCACCGTCCCAGGGTGCGACGTCCGGCTCATCGTCTACACGGTGGCCGCGGGTTCCGTCGACGCGGAAAAGTTGGAGTTCCTGCGGGTCACGAACGGGGTCTCCGCCGTCGGCTCCTCGCCTCCGGCGCCCGGCCCGTTCTCCACGCCGTAACGATCTGGTCGGCGGGACCCGTCCCAGGGCGGTGAAGTCGCGCGGCCGCCTTCAAGTCCGGATCACTGCGGCTGGTGTTCGACACCGGAATGCTGCTGAATGTTAAGCCCGGTGCCCGCCACGAAGCGTGGAGTGCACGCGGCCCGAACGGCGGCCTGTGCCTCGTTTGCCAACCAGGCGGGGGCGTCGCGGTATGGCTATGAGGAAGCGCGACGGAAATCCGTGCAGCCCCTCGACGGAGGTCCGGGTGCTCTAGGGAAACCAAGGCGACTGTATTGGGCAGTGCGGCGCGGACCACCGAACGGATGCATCATGGGGCGGCGGCCACTCCCGGAGGGCAGGAGTCTGAGCTGCCTAGGCGCGAAGCGCCTGTCCGGCGAAGGCGATGCAGGAGGCCGGTGGCGTGCAGGGCTCTCCGAGAGCGAACGAACCCGGGGACGACCTAGATCTCTCAAAGTTTGTACAGCTTGTTGAAAGGTGTCGTGAGTCGTTCCTGCCGCGATCCGAAATCGACGAACACGGCTACTTCGTCTTCCACAGCGATGACGACGCCAAGACCATACCGATCATGGGTCACCTGGTCGTTCACGCTGAACCGCTCGACAGGCGGGGCGGGAGGCGGAGGTTTGAACGGACTTGTGGACAGGTGACGGCGGGGCGTGTCCTTTGCTGGCATGACTCCAGTATGTGCTGCCTGTGAGAACGCTCGCGACGGGGGATCGGCAAGTTCGCGAAACGATCGAGGCCCGGGCGAGGATTCGGCTCCTCACCGAGGCCCCTGAAGCTCGAGAGCGGGTGACGGGAATCGAACCCGCGCTGTCAGCTTGGGAACTGCATCGATCATGGCTCGGCGGGGCGCTGAGCTGGGCGGGAACCGGTCCTGAGTGACCCTGATCATCCCGCGCATGTCCGGCGTACTGATCCGCTACCTTGGTGACGTGGATCTTCTCCCAGGATCGGAGCCTCCGTCTCTCGACTCCCCCGTTCAGGACGGTACCTGGAGATCTACGCCACCGAAGACGAACCCGCGCCGCTCCCTTACCCCGAAGATCTCATCGTGGATCCGCTGGGTTCCTGGGAGTGACGTCTTCCAAGGCTCAACTGACGGTTGATCGTCTGCGATGCGGTATCGCTCCGCCCCCAAAAAACGGGGGAAGGAGATCAAGTACGCAGGGCGGCGAGCCGCCCTGCGTACTCCTTGACGGCCAGCGCCAGGGCCACGGTCTCGGGGCCCAGCAGCAGGCCCGCGCAGAGCAGCCGGTACCAGAACGCGGCCGCCAGAGGGCCCTCAGCCAGGCCGTCGGCCGCCCAGCGCAGGACCTCCGCGAAGACCGGCAGCAGCAGGACGCAGAACCAGGCGGCCACTCCGAGGAATCCCACCAGCCACACCCAGCGGAACCAGCGTCCGACGCGCAGGTCGATTTCGGTTGAGTCCGCCAGTTCCTCGGATTCCTCTGCCGTCAGCCTCCCGAAGGCCTGTCGCAGCATCAGCGACTTCACGCGCCACAGGTTGCGGCAGCCCAGGACGTTGACCAGCACCGCGTAGAGGTCGGTGCGAAGGAAGACCAGACTCTGCCAGAGCATCTGCATGACCTTGATGAACGCCCAGGCAGCCAGCAGCGACCCGACCAGTTCCGGGGCCGACCAGTGGCCGGTGTCGATCAGCAGCCGACCGGTGAGCAGCACGGCGAGCAGCACGGAGTCCACGGCCAGGCCCGCCAGCAGTGGGCCGTACCGCTGGCGGCGCGGGAGCGTCCACAGCTGGGTGAGGTCTGTCTCGAAAACGAGCATCCACATGCGGCGGTCGACGCCGAAGCGGGTCTGGATGCCGAGAGCCCGCGCGCCGAGCCAGTGGCCGCACTCGTGGCCGGCCGCCGCGAACCACACGAAGGGTAGCCAGGCCAGCGCGCTCAGCCCGATGTCGTCGAAGGGGAAGGCGTCCTCGGCCGGATCGGGAATCAGACCGGGCCGGAGCGCGAAGACGCCCAGTGCGAAGAGCAGGCAGGCGGCATAGCAGGTCCAGGCCACGGGGCCGAAGAAGGGACGTACCATCTCCGGGCGGATGCCGGTCATCCAGCGGCGGGCCTGTATGGGTGCGGTGCGTACGGGTTCCGCCGCGGCGCCGTCCCCCGGATTCTCGTCGCCGGCGTTCTCGGCCAGGAAGCCGAGCTCCCCGAGGGTGGCGACGAACGACGGCACATTGACCGGCTGGCCGGCGAACTCCTCGGCCTCGGCCGCTGCCTCGTCGAGGTTCGCTCCCCGCTGGAGGGCGGCGATCACCACCCCGCCGACCGCCGGAATCGTCACGAAGGTGCCGGTGGCCGGGTCGCCGACCAGAACCTCGTCCTCGCCCTCAGGAACGACGCTGAGCGGCCTGAGCCTGACCGTGGCGGAGCCGGGGACGGTCACCGACGCTCACCCTCGCGCGGCGGCGCCAGGTGGCAGACCGGGCACTCCGGGTTCTTCGGCAGGGGCTGCCACTCGGGCACCAACCCCGTGCGCATATCGAGGGTGACCCGGAACCCGGCCGCGCGGGGCGGTTCGTAGCCGGTGAGGTACCGCTGCGCCTCGAAGGCGAGCAGCGAGCCGACCTGCATCGCCATCGGTCCGGTGAGCGGGTTGCTCAGCTTCATGTTCTCCACGATCCGGTAGGCGATGCCCTCCGAGCTGTCCTCGGCGGGCCGGTCCGCGTAGTCGCAGGCCAGGCACGCGGTCCGGCCCGGATCCACGGAGAGGTACATCAGCTGGCTGCGGTTGGCGCCCCCCAGGACGTAGGGGACGCCGGCCTGGACCGCGGCCTCGTTCGCCCAGAGGTTGGCGTGCGGGTGGCCGTCGAGGCCGCCCGCGATCAGGTCGATGCCCTGGACCAGGTCCGCGAGGTCCTCGGGGGCGGAGATCCAGCGGTCGACGGCGTGCACCTTGATGCTCGGGTCGTAGTCGCGCACCCATGCGGCCGCGCGCTCGGCCTTCGACAGGCCGATGTCCGCATGCCGGTAGAGGAACTGCCGGGCGAAGTTACGGGATTCGACGCGGTCCTGGTCGACCAGCGTCAGCTCGCCGACGCCGAGGCCGGCCAGGCACTGCACCAGGGAGGAGCCGCCCCCGCCGACACCAAGCACCAGGACGTGGGCCTCGCGCATCGGCCGGAGGAACCCGGCGCGGTGGCGGTCCAGGGCGGCGTGGGTGCCGTAGAAGCTGAGGTTCGAGAAGTGCCGTTCGTCCTCGTACGGGTCGCCGAGGGTCCTGCCGTCGGCGTCCTCGACCAGGCCCAGGGCGTCAAGCCCGCTCAGGCCCCGGCTGACATCCTCCTCGGAGAGGCGGAACCCGTGCCTGCCGAGGGCGACGCTCAGCTCGGCCGCGGTCTGCGGGGCCCGGCGCAGCTCGCTCAGGAGCGCGGCCACCTGCCCGTCGGGATCGCTCAAGGTCATCGCCTCGCGAGCGTCGAAGACAACCAGCAGATCCTCGCCGGTCGCCTCCCATTCGACTTCCTTCAACGCCACACGCATCGTGTCTCCCGCGCCAGTACGCATGTTGGACCCCGCGGGGAGGGGCGTGGCGCGCACGAGAAGCGCGTCTGGTCTCCCTCCCCGCGGGAGAAAATCGTCAGGCGGTGTCAGGGCCTCACGTGGCGGGGTTCTGGGTCGCCTTGACGGACTCGACCTTCTTGACCTTGATCTCCATGATGTGCCTCCTCATGAGATTGCGCGGCCGTCGGTGCCGCATGTGAAAAGCGTGCTGCGTGGTGCTGAAATGCCGCTGATTTTCTGCTGAATCGGCAGTTAGGCTGCCAAGTAATGATCAACCGGGCACTCACCGAGGCATTCAGTGGCTGGAGGCGGAGACGAGTGACCGTGGAGGGCGTTGAGTTCCGTCTGCTGGGACCGGTGGGAGTGTGGGACGCCGGGCGATGGCTGGGCCCGTCCACTGCGCAGCAGCGGACCGTCCTGGCGATGCTATTGCTCGAAACGGGGCGGCCGGTGCCCGTGGGGCGACTGGAGACCGCGCTGTGGGGCGCCGAACCGCCCGAGTTCTCCCGCAATGCCGTGCAGGGGCACATCTCCAGGCTTCGCCGGCTGCTGACCCCGTTCGCCGAGGCGGCGCTGGTGACCTCGGCGCACGGCTACTGCCTGACGGTGGGGCGCGACCGCATCGACCTGCACCGCTTCCGTGACCTGGTTCGCGAGGCCGCCGGTGAGACGGAGCCGGAGCGCGCCGTCGACCTGCTGCGTGGGGGGCTGGCGCTGTGGCAGGGCGCGCCTCTGGCGGACGTCGCGGGCCGGTGGCTGCCCGACGTCGTCGTGCCGAGCCTCGAGGAGGAGCGGCTGACGGCACTGGAGCGGCGGGCCGCGCTCGACCTGCGGCAGGGGCGGCATCAGGAGGTGGCGGCGGAGCTGGCGGCCCTGGTCGGTGAGAACCCGTTGCAGGAACGGCTGGTGTCCCTGCTGATGACGGCCTTGCTGAGATGCGACCGCAGGACCGCGGCGCTCGCCGTCTTCCGCCGCGTCAGGCGCCGCTTCGCCGAGGATCTCGGCATCGAGCCCGGCGATGAACTGCAACGACTGCACCAGGCGATTCTCTCCGGCCGGGAGGAGGCGGCCGGGGCGACGACCGCCGCGACCGGTACGGCCGCCCTCGCCGTGCCGCGGCACCTCCCCCGGGACACCGAGCTGTTCACCGCGCGCGAGGAGGAGCTGGCCACCCTGGACCGGCTCACGCTCCCGGCCGACGGCTCCTCGCTTTCGGCGCACGCGATGGCGCCCTGCGTCATCACCGGCACCGGCGGCGTCGGCAAGACCACATTGGCCGTGCACTGGGCACACCGGGTACGCGACCGCTTCCCCGACGGTCAGCTCTACGTGAACCTGCAGGGTTTCGGCCCCACCCACATCGCCCGGCCGCCCGCCGAGGCGGTGCGGCTGTTCCTGGACGCCCTGCAGGTGCCGTCGCAGCTGATACCCGCCACGCTGGAGGCGCAGGTCGGGCTCTACCGCAGCCTGCTGGCGGAGCGGCGCATGCTGATCCTGCTCGACAACGCCCTCGACTGCGACCAGGTCCGGCCGCTGCTGCCCAACGCGCCCGGCTGCCTGGCGCTGGTCACCAGCCGCGCCGAGCTGACCGGCCTCGTCGCGGCGGAGGGCGCCCGTACGCTGCCGCTGGGGCTGTTCTCTCCCACGCACTCCCGTGAACTCCTGACGCGCCGGCTCGGCGTGGACAAAGTGGACGCCGAGCCGCAGGCGGTCGACGACATCGTCTCCCGGTGTGCCGGGCTACCGCTGGCCCTGGCCATCGTGGCCGCCCAGGCCCATGCCCGCCCGGCATTCCCGCTCGGCACGCTCATCTCGGGACTCGACGGCGTCGACGGCCTCGACGTCTTCGACGGCGGGGACGCGGCGACGAACATGCGCACGGTGTTCTCCTGGTCCTACCGCGCGCTCAGCCCAGACGCCGCACGGCTGTTCCGGCTGCGCGGCCTGTTACCGGCGCCTGAGATCTCCACCGCCGCGGCCGCCAGCCTGGCCGGGATACCTGTGCGACAGGCCCACCGCCTGCTGACCGAGCTGACGCGGGCCAACCTTGCGGCGGAGCGCTCCCCTGGGCGTTACGGTTGGCACGACCTGCTCCGGGCGTACGCCGAGGAACTGACCTGCCTCCACGACTCGGAGACCGAGCGCCGCGAGGCGCTGCACCGGCTGCTCGACCACTACCTGCACAGCGCCCGCCTCGGCGACCGGCTCCTGGACCTGTACCACCGCGTGCCGCTGGCCCTGGCGCCGCCGCGGCCCGGTGTGGTCCTGGCCCGCCTCACCGACCGCGCGCAGAGCCTGGCGTGGTTCGGTCGCGAGCACCGGACGCTGCTGGCGGCGATTCGGCATGCCGCACGCTCCGGGTTCGACGCGCATGCCTGGCAGCTGGCGGGTGCCTGCTGGGGCTTCCTGTCCCAGGAGGGACGCTCGGACGACCAGGCAGCCATGCACCACATCGCGCTGGAGGCGGCGGTACGGCTGAACGATCCGGCCGCGGAGGCCCACGCCCGCGTCGGGCTCGCCCAGGCCCTCATCCGGCTGGGCCAGGACGGCGCGAGCGGGTCCCATCTGCGGGAGGCGCTCGGCCTGTTCGGCGGGATCGACGACCCTGTCGGGCAGGGGATCTGCCTCATCTACCTCAGCGTGCTGAAGGACCGCCACGGCCAGTACGCGGAGGGGCTGGACCTGAGCGAGCAGGCGCTGCGGCTGTACCGTGCGGTCGGCGACCGGGCGGGCGAAGGCAGGGTCCTGAACAACATCGGCTGGTTCCACGCGCAGCTCGGGTCGTACGGGGAGGCGTTGTGCCGCTGTGAGGAGGCGCTGGCCATCCACCGCGAACTGGACGACATGCCCGGCGAGTCGGCCACGCTCGACAGCATGGGCCACATCCATCACCTGCTCGGTCAGCACGAGGAGGCGATCGCCTACTATCGTCAGTCACTGGCCTGGCGCTGGGGTGGGAAACGCGCGCTCGGCGCCCGGACCCTACGGCGGCTGGGCGAGGCTCAACTGGCCGCGGGCCGGCTTCGCGAGGGCAGATGCACCCTGCAGCGCGCCCTCGATCTCATCGCCGAACTGGCCCCCGGCGATGCGGACGCGCTCCAGGCGAGGATCAACGGCCTCAGCGAGCCGGACAAACCGCAGGTCTAGGGCCTGCCGGACGCCGGCGAACGTGCTGCGGTCCGGGCTGCGATCGGGCGCGACCAGCACGTGAGGTCTCTGAACTGGACGAAGGCCCGGTACCAAGTGACCGTGATTGACCCCTCATCGCCCTCGCCAATTGCACGGCGATCATGCCTGTGACCTCTGCCGCAGTAGGGTGGCTGCTCCTGATATACCACCCCTTTTGCCGCCCTACCTGTCCTCCGCCGTCCCAGCCCTCTGGTCTGGTCGAGCTTGTCTTGGGCGACGGCGACGGGAGGAGCGCCAATGAGGCCCCCTCCGGAGGCTCCTAGATGATCTATTCCAAGGTGTTCAGTGGTCTCGCGTCGTCAACGGGCGCATGACCGGTTGACGGATGTCCCGCTGGGCTGGCTCGCTTGCTGTGGCGAGCCGCGGTGGACAAACATATGCCTTGACAGGCATATGCTGATAGGAGAATATAGAAGCCATGTCCGTCGATACGTTCTCCGTGCTGTCCGAGCCGACCCGGCGCCGGATTCTCGGCCGGCTCCTGGAGGCCGAGAGCAGCGTGAACGAACTGGTTGAGGCGCTCGACGTCAGCCAGCCCACGGTGTCCAAGCAGCTGAAGGTGCTCAGGGAGGCTGGTTTCGTCACCTGCCGTACGGAGGCGCAGCGGCGGATCTACCGCATTCACGCAGGCCCCTTCCAGGCACTCGACGACTGGCTTCAGCCGTATCGCGCCCTGTGGGACCGGCATCTCGACGCTCTCGAGCGCCACCTCGACAACCTGGAGTAGTCATGACCACCAACGCATACCGCCCGAGCCCGCTGGCCCAGATCGACTGCGAGGCGACGGAAGACCGCTGGACCCTGGTCTTCACCCGCGACCTGCGCCACCCGCCCGAGAAAGTGTGGGCCGCGCTGACCGACCCCGAACAACTCGCCGCCTGGGCGCCCTACACCGCTGACCGCAATCTCTCCGAGGCGGGCGGCGCCACAATCACGATGATCGACGATGAAAAGCCCCAGGATATGGCGGTCGAGGTCGTGCGCGCCCAACCGCCGACGCTGCTGGAGTACACCCTCGGCACCGACCTGCTGCGCTGGGAACTGGTGGCCACCGACACCGGTGTCCGCCTGACACTGCGGCACACCGTTGAGGACCGCGACTGGATCCCGAAGGTCGCAGCCGGCTGGCACCTCTGTCTCGACGTGGCCGAGAAGCTGCTCGAAGGGCATCCGATCCCGCCGATCCGCGGCGCCGCGGCAGTCGGCTTCGGCTGGTCCGAACTCAACGATCAGTACGCGCAGAAGTTCGGCATCCCGAATTCCGGCCTGCCCGAGCACCTGAAGGGTCAGGACGAAGCGTCTTGATCGGTCGGACGCGCATTGCACGCCGCCGGGGCGCCGCTCCCGGCGGCGCGGCCGCACAGAATCTGGCACGCGCGTGATATCCAGGCCCTGCAAGATCAAAGCCCAGATGCCGAATCCTTCGGTCTACCTAGGCTTTCGTACGTGGAGCGGGTGACGGGAATCGAACCCGCGCTGTCAGCTCGGGGACTGCACCGAGTACGGCAGGCAGGCAGGTTGAGCTGGGCGTCGGGCCGGTTGTGAGTGATCGTGGTTGACCCCTCGTCACTCCCCTTAACGGCACGACGATCAGCGCGAAGCCGCAGGCTATTGAGTGCGCTCAAATCGCCGGAGTCCCTTGGAGAGTAGATCCTTTGCCGGTTGGGGTGCCTTGGCCAGGGAACCGGCGTCGAAGGGCGGTTGTGGGTCGTACTCGATCGCAAGCTGGATCGCTTCTGCTGTGGTCTGGTCCGCGATACGCGCCGCCAACTCAAGGGCCATGTCGATGCCGGAGGAGACTCCTGCCGCAGTGACGATCTTCCCTTGGAAAACCACCCTGTCAGGGGTATAGGTGGCCCCGAACGACTCCAGCACGTCTACTGCGGCCCAATGAGTCGTGGCTGAAAGCCCGGTGAGGAGTCCTGCGGCGGCCAGCAGCAGCGATCCGGTACATACCGAGGTCGTCCACGTGCTTTCTTGATGCATTCGACGGATCCAGGCGAGAAGTTGGTCGTCACCGAGCAGCGCTCGGCTCCCGGGGCCCCCGGGAACCAGTAGTACGTCGCAGGAGCCGACGTCGTTGAACGTCGCATCGGCCGTAATGGCCAACCAGGTGGGAACGTCCCGCACGGGCCCCGATTCCGCGGCTACGAATACGATTTCAGCCTCTGGCAGGAACTTGAGCACCTCGTAGGGGCCGACTGCGTCAAGGGCGGTGAACCGATCGAACAGCGGTATCGCGATGCGCACGGGAACTCCTCCGCTAGGCACATGTGACGGATTTCGACATGCTATGGCCGGGGTCAATTCCTGTCGCGCGAGAATTGACCGCGCCACCCCGCTCGCGCGACGGGATGATCCGGCTTCCATCTCAGCCACTTACGGTCCTGACACCCCGCGCGGTGATCGCCCCGGAGCCCGAGCGCCCCCGCCGGAGGCATGAAAGGGGTTGTCTGTGCGCACGTCGAGGCTACTTGCGGGCTGGTTCTGGCGAGTGGATGCGTTCTTGGGCGGCGATGCTAAGCCGCATCGCGGTCAGCAGTTCTTTGCGGTCCTTCCTGTGCGCCTCGGGCTGATCGCCGGCGCTGCCGTCGGGGGTCTTCTCGGCATCATGCTGTTGATCGCCGCCGGAACCGGATGGGAATACGCCTTCACGCTGTCTACCTTGCTCTTTTGCCTCTGCGTAGCGGCCTTCGCTGGGGTGAGCGTGATGAGCATTGGCTACTTCGAGCGTGGGCGTCAACGGCACTGCGGGTACTACCCGCATGAGGTTCAGGATGAGCCCGGCAGCCATGCATAGCGGCCCGCGCGCGTCGCGCGCGAGAACGGCCCCAGGCCGCACGCGCAGCGTGAGGATCGAGTCCATGCCAGACATCCTGGCGCGGCGATTCCGGGATCCGGAGGGCCCCGCCGGAGGCGCGGAATTGACGGTCACCAGTCCTAGAGTCGGACCGCTGCGATTCAGGCCTCATTCCAGTTGTCAATGATGATGACGGGCGCCTCTTCCACATCGAGCCATTCGGATTCAAGGCCCATGCCGGTGGACGCCTCAATGAAGGCGAACGCCGCACTGCGCTTGCCGCGGTAATCCTCCGGCTCGAGGCGGTCGAGCATGGCGCGGAAATCCGCCAGGATGCTCGGATCACCCTCCTGGATGGTGTGCTCGGCGAAGATGAAGTCGCGCATCCGCGCCCTGATCTTGCCGTCGGCCGCGTAGAGGATTGTGTATCCCCCATTGAAGTGCCAGGTCGTCATCCACACGCGTGACTCCTTGCTGAGTTCGGTGAGGATGTGATCGGGCGTAGCGAAGCCGTAGGAGAACTCGAGGAAACCCCAGGTTCCTTCGCCCTCGTAGACGAAGAGCACGGGCAGGTCCTCCATGTGGGCCTCCTCCCTGGGATACGCCATGGTGCGTTCCTCGGGATCACGTCCTCCGTTCAGCCGCCACAGGAGATCGTCCACTGTGATCTCTTCGTCGAGGGGTTGCACTACGGTCCAGCAGAGCCCGTCCTCAAACCACTGCTGCCGGTTGAAGAGATTGCGGTAGTGATCGATCACGCGATGATTGTCGCTGGAGCTGCCAGGAATGAACCACCCCTTCAGCTCCTCTAGTGAGCTTCGGTGAGGAAGGGCAGCATGGATTGGCGATCGCCCCCAGCGCGTGCGGCGGTCACGCCATGGCGATTGTGAGAGGCGCATCTGTGCGGCGGCTCGACAACTCCAGTCGGAGCGTTCGGTTCGTACGACGGAGCAGGCGTGCGGCGCCCGGCCTGGCGGACCGTATGCACGTACATGACGCATCACCCAGGCGTCGAAGCGCTCTACCTGAGAGCACCCGTGATCACAGGGGATTGGACAGCACCGCTGCGTGAGCAAGAAGATCTCGCCATGGGAACCAGCATCCACGGGTTTGTCGAGTGCCGCACGTGGACCCGCGGGCTCGACATAGGTGACTCCGCTTGGTGCGCCGCCATCTCGCTGTCGATGTTGGGGGTGCATCGAGACTACGACGCCTTCGATTGCCTGTTCGGCGTACGCAGCTCAGGCGACTGGCAACCCATCGCGGCCGATCGCGGACTCCCTCAGGACGCATCGGAAACCGCCAAAGCGGAATTGGCGCAATGGGGGGAAGCCGCCTTCGGCGTCACTTGGTTGAGCTGGGAAGAGGTCACCACGATCGATTGGGATGAACCGGCCCTTCATCCGACGAACCTAGCCCAGTATCGGCAGCTTCCCGACCAAACCCTGGAACTCGTTTACCGCTCGGTCTGGAGCCGTAGGTTCGCTCGCGTGAGCGGCGTGGACACTTTAACCATTGATCCTGGCCACGTTGCGCTGTGGGACGAAGGCACCGAGTGGAGGGCGGGAAACACCGTCTTCCGTGTCGAACGTGCCACACGCCGCCATGTTGTACCGCCTGACGGTTACTGGCACGCGGTGTGGACAGTCATGCGCACGCTCGCGCACGTCCATGGAGACGATGCTGTCCGCTTGGTGGCCTGGTTTGAGGAGTAGGCCATTCGGCATGCTGGACAGCCAAGATCCAGACGGATCGGGCACGGAAGGTCGAAAGCAACCCGAAACGACCAAGAGTAGATCAAGGAATGATCCCTGACTTGGCCTCCTGCTATGAGAGCGGGTGACGGGAATCGAACCCGCGCTGTCAGCTTGGGAACCATCTACTGATCTTGCTGTGCTGAGCTGGGAAACGGGGGTACAGGTCAGAGCGGGTCGAGCGACCGTGAGTATCCGTGAATTACCTCGGCTGCCTGTCTGTTCTGGCACGGATCCGGCACGTGGATCACGCCGGCTTCAGCGCAGAGGGAGGGTTGCGTCCGCGGGAGTGGTGTACGAGTTTGGCCTGGTCACAGGCGTGGCGTCGTGAAATGAAGACGGCCATCGCGTGATCCTTCGAGTAGCAA
>NZ_JBFAMX010000167.1:0-19083 GCF_040659615.1 Nonomuraea sp. NPDC049784 | reverse complement strand
TGTGCGTCCCGATCGGCACCGCCGATGGCGTGCTGACGCTGGTGCGCACGCACGACCGGCAGCCGTTCACGCTGGCCGACCTGGCCGTCATGCAGGAGGTCGGGCTGCAGCTCGGCCTGGCGGTACGCGCCCAGACCAGCTTCCAGAGCCGTTCGAGGGCCGCGGACGCACTCTCGGCGAGCGTGGCGCCGCGCAATCTGCCCGACGTGCCCGGCTACGAGGCGGCGGCCGTCTACCACCCGGGATCGTCGGTGGGCGCCGAGTTCTACGACGTCTTCCCCGTGTCGGGCGGATGGGGGTTCGCGCTGGGCGGCGCCGCGGGCAAGGGCGAGGAGGCGGCCTCGGTCAGCGCGATGGTACGCGGCGGCCTGCGGGTGCTCAGCGTCTGGGAGTCCGACCCCGACCTGGCGATGCGCAAGGTCAACGAGGCCCTGGTCACGCAGGGCACCGGCATGTTCGTGATGGCCGTCGCGGGTTTCGTGAAGGGGCGCGAGATCAGACTGTCGTCCGCCGGGCATCACCCCGCCGCGCTGCTGCAGGCCGACGGCGGCGTGCGCTTCGCCGCGGGTGGCGGCGTGCCGCTGGGCATCGCGCTCGAGGCGGAGATGGGGGTGGAGCGGCTGATGCTCGCCTCGGGCGAGACGCTGGTGCTGTATTCGGAGGGGCTGATCTCCTCCAGGAACGATCGCGGCGAGCCGTACGGCGAGGAGCGCCTGGCCGACGTGCTCGGCCGGTGCGCGGGCCAGTCGCCCTCCACGGTGGTCAAGACGGTGGAGGCGGACCGGCACGCGTTCTCGGGCGGCCAGGTGTGGGACGAGATCGTGATCCTCGCGCTCCGGGGCGTCTGACCTGCACGGTCACGATGTCTGATCTGCAGGGGTTTGCGATCGGCTCAAACCTGGGTATGTTCGAAGCGTAGATCGATGTGCCTAAGACGCAGGCACACCTTTCAGGCTTTCCACGCTGAGGTGTGCCATGAATATCGCGATCGTCGCCGCCGCCGGGGGCATCCGGAGTCACCACATCCTTTCCGTCGCGCGCGAACTGGGTCGCGGGCACCATGTCACCGTCTACTCCCGCCGTGACAGCGCTGAGGGCAAGCCCAAGACGCGGGTGGCCCCGGGGGTCACGCTGGAGCAGATCGACGTGGGTCCCGCCGTGGAGCTCGCGGACGACGACGTCGTGCCGTTCCTGAACGACGTCGGCGAACACCTGATGAAGCGGTGGAGCCAGGACCGGCCCGACGTGATCCACGCGCACTCGTGGACGGGTGGGCTGGCCGCCGTGGCGGGCGCCCACGACCTCGGGGTGCCGGTCACGCAGACGTTCCACACCATCGACACCTCGCACAAGGATCTGGAGCTGGCGCTCGGCCGCCGGGCCGACGCGGTCATCGCCGGATCAGGCGACGAGGAGTCGGCCCTGATCAGGCTCGGCGTGCCGCGCTGCAACATCGCCGTCGTCCCGTACGGCGTCGACACCGAGCGCTTCCAGCGCCGCGGCGCGGTGGCCACGCGGGGCACGCGCAAGCGGCTGCTGCACGTCGGCCCCCTCTCTACGGAGCGCGGTGCGCACACCATCGTCCGGGCGCTGCCGGGGCTCGGCGACGTCGAGCTGGTCATCGCGGGCGGGCCGGAGCCCGAGGACCTCGAGGACGACAGGGACGCCCGCCGCCTGCGCGCTCTGGCCGAACAACTCGGCGTCGCCGACCGGGTCACGCTGCTCGGCCAGGTCAAGCGGCCCGCCGTGCCGAAGCTGATGCGCAGCGCGGACGCCGTGGTGTCGGTGCCGCGCGAGGCCGCGACGGGGATCGTCGCGCTGGAGGCGATGGCCTGCGGCGTACCGGTGATCGCCTCGGCCGTCGGCGCGCACCTCGACTCCATCGTCGACGGCGTCACCGGGCTGCTGGTGCCGCCCGACCGGCCGGCGAGCACCGCCCGGCTGGTCCGCGAGCTCCTGTGTGACCCGACCCTGCGCACCGCGCTCGGCTACGCCGGGGCCGACCGGGCGCGCTCGCGCTACTCCTGGGAGCGGGTGAGCCAGGAGCTCGTACGGGTCTACGAGGCGGCCTGCGCCTGATCCCGCCCAGAGGAGCTGGGCCGGCGCGCTTCATCTCAGAGGCGGCGGCACCGGCCAAGCACCCGGATTCCGCGAAGAGCCGTTACAGGAGTGACATCTTTGCTTCCATTGACCACATGACTACACGCAGTCAGATCCTGGTGACGCTCACGCTCCTGGGCGTCGCCGCGCTCCCCCAGACCGCGCAGGCACAGACGCCGGGCTGGGGCGCCCCGGTCCTCGTGGAGAACTTCGACGGCTCCACGCTCGACACCGGCAGGTGGATGGTCTACCACTCCCCCCAGGCCCGGCGGAACCCCCGTACCGGGAAGGCGACCACGGTCGCGAACGGCATGCTGCGCCTCAAGGGCGGCATGTACGGCGGCAAGGACCTGTCGGGCGGCGTGGCCACCCGGCTCGCGCAGCAGTACGGCAGGTGGGAGGTCAGGTTCAGGGCCGAGGCGGGGGCCGGGTACACCCCCGTGGCGCTGCTGTGGCCGACCGCGCAGGGCGAGAACGACGACTACGCCGAGGTGGACTTCGCCGAGATCGTGGACCCGCAGCGGCAGGGCGGCGGGATCTTCGTGCACGGCGGGCACGGCCGGGCCCTGCGGCAGTTGCGGGCCGACTTCACCAAGTGGCACACGGTGGCGGTGGACTGGCTGCCGGGGCGGCTGACGTTCTGGCTGGACGGCAAGAGGCTCTGGGACTACCGGGGCGCGTACGTGCCTCAGGGACGCGAGATGGGGCTCGCGCTCCAGAACGACGTGGTGTGCGAACCTCGGTGCCGTGACTCCGCCACGCCGGACACCGTGTCCATGTACGTGGACTGGGTCAAGGTCTACAGAGCCGCGCGGCCTTGAGACCGAGGTGCACGGCCAGGCGGTCGTCACCGTCCGACAGGTCCCTGTGCGTGAGGCGCTCGGCCTTGCCCAGCCGGTAGTAGAGCGTCTGGCGGTGGATGCCGAGCTCGGCGGCCGCCTTCTGGGCGTGGCCGCCGTGGTCGAGGTAGACCTCCACGGTCTCGGCCAGCTCGGCGTCCAGGGCCGCGGTCTCGGCCGCCAGCTCGCGCAGGTCCGCCTGGCCGAGCCTGGCGAGCAGACGGTGCGCGCCCAGGTCCTCCCAGCGGGCGATGGGGGCGTACCGGGGAAAGTGCTCGGCGACGCGCAGCGCGTGGCGGGCCTCGCGCCAGCTCAGCCAGGCGTCGGCCGGCTCGGGCCTGGGGGCGCCGATCCCGGCGGCGGTGCCGTACGCGCTCTGGAGGGTCTGCGCGACCTCGCCCGCGAGGTGGGCCGGGGTGAGCAGGGCGAGAGGCGAGCCGGTGCGGGCCAGGACGCCGCGCGGGAGCGTCCACAAGGCGGCGACGCGCTCGGCCGACTCGCGTACGGCGACCGCCACGACCGGGCCCGGCAACTCGATGGACGCGCTCGCGCGCTCCGCCGGGTCGGCCGAGAACAGGGAGAGCAGGCCCCGGCCGAGGTCCTGCCTGCTCCTGGCCTCCTGGGCGAGCGCGGCGGCGGCTCTGGCCACCAGCGGCGCGACGGAGTCGAGGGCCGTGAGCGAGCCCGAGTCGAGCAGCCACAGGTAGCCGTAGGTGACCTCGCCGTGGCGTAGCGGCCAGCACACTCTGGCGAGGACCCCCAGCTCGGCGTCGGCGGGGATCCTGACCGGGCCTACGGCCTTGGCGATGCCGTAGCGCTCGAAGTAGTCGCGTACCTCGCCGGTGGCGCGCCTGCGCAGGATCGACTCCTGGCGGACCGTGTCGATGTCGCCATGCTGCGCCCCGTAGGCCAGCAGCCGGAACGAGCGGTCCTCCAGCGTCACGGACGCCCCCAGCCGGGCGGCGATCTCGTCGACGATCTCTTGTAGGTCTGCCGAGTTGTGCATTTGTATGACAGCCTGCCACACCCGGCGTTACGCACGTCGATGGCCCCCTCTGAGCTGCGTTTTTAGACTTGAGGCATGCTGGGTCAAGTGCTCCTCGCCGCGTCAGGGAGCGGCGTCGTACGCCGTGCCGTGTCGGGCTTTCCGGTCACCAGGAAGGTGGTCGGGCGGTTCGTCGCGGGGGAAACCGTTCAGGAAGCCCGCGACGCCATCGAGCGGCTGCGCGACGCGAAGCTGGCCGTCACCGTCGACCACCTCGGCGAGGAGACGCGCGACGCGCGGGCCGCCGAGGCCACCACGGACGCCTACCTCACGCTGCTCCAGGCCCTGCGGCCGCTCGAGCTCGGGACCCGGGGCGAGGTGTCGGTGAAGCTGTCGGCCGTCGGGCAGCGGCTCGACGACGCGATGGCGCTTGAGCACGCTCGCGAGATCTGCGCCGGCGCGGCGGTCAACGGCTCGACCGTCACGCTCGACATGGAGGACCACACCACCGTCGACTCGACACTGTCCATCCTGCGCAAGCTGCGCGAGGACTATCCGTCGACGGGCGTGGCGATCCAGGCGTACCTGTTCCGCAGCGAGGACGACTGCCGCGACCTGGCCGCGGAGGGCTCCAGGGTACGCCTGGTCAAGGGCGCCTACCGCGAGCCCGCCTCCGTGGCCCACCAGGGCAGGAGCGCCGTGGACAAGGCGTACGTGCGATGCCTGCGGATCCTCATGGCGGGGAAGGGATACCCCATGGTGGCGACGCACGACGATCGCATGATCGCGATCACGGAGCTGCTCGCCGACCGGTTCGGGCGGACGATCGGCGACCACGAGTTCCAGATGCTCTACGGAATCCGGACCGACCTGCAGGAGTCCCTGGCCGGGGCCGGCCACACGGTCCGCGTCTACGTCCCCTACGGCGACGACTGGTACGGCTACTTCATGCGCCGCCTCGCGGAGCGCCCCGCCAACGTCGCCTTCTTCCTTCGTGCCCTTGGGGGTAAGTAATGGATGCCATCAGCAACGTCCCCGTTCCCGCCAACGAGCGCATCTACGGGTACGCGCCGGGCAGCGCCGAGCGGTCCGCGCTGGAGGACCGCATCAAGGAGCTGGCCGGGTCGTCGGTCGACCTGACCATGACCATCGGCGGCGAGCAGCGTCTGGGCGGCGGCGCCCCCATCGACGTGGTGCAGCCGCACAACCACGCCTCCGTCCTGGGCCGTACCAACGACGCTACGGCCCAGGACGTGCAGGACGCCATCGACGCCTCGCTGTGGGCGGCTCCCGCGTGGCGGTCGCTGTCGTTCGACGAGCGGGCGGCGATCTTCCTCAAGGCCGCGGACCTGCTGTCCGGGCCGTGGCGGGCGACGCTCAACGCGGCGACCATGCTGGGCCAGTCGAAGTCGGCGCAGCAGGCGGAGATCGACTCGGCCTGCGAGCTGATCGACTTCCTGCGGTTCAACGTGGCGTACGCGCGCCAGCTCTACGCCGACCAGCCGATCTCGTCGCCCGGCGTGTGGAACAGGATGGAGTACCGGCCGCTCGAGGGCTTCGTGCTCGCGATCACGCCGTTCAACTTCACCGCCATCGCCGGAAATTTGCCGACTTCTGCCGCTTTGATGGGGAATGTCGTCGTCTGGAAGCCGTCGCCCACCCAGCAGTTCGCCGCGCACTTCACCATGCGACTGCTGGAGGAGGCAGGGCTGCCCCCTGGCGTGATCAACATGGTCACCGGCAACGGGCAGGCCGTCTCCGACGTGGCGCTCGCGCACCCCGCGCTGGCCGGGATCCACTTCACCGGCTCGACTGCGACCTTCCAGCACCTGTGGAGCACGGTCGGCCAGAACATCGCCTCCTACCACGGCTACCCGCGCCTCGTCGGCGAGACCGGCGGCAAGGACTTCGTGCTGGCCCACCCGTCCGCCGACCCGGCGGTGCTCTCGACGGCGCTGATCAGGGGCGCGTTCGAGTACCAGGGGCAGAAGTGCTCGGCGGCCTCGCGGGCGTACGTGCCGCGCTCGGTCTGGAACCGGATGCGCGACGACTTCGTCTCGGTGGCCGAGTCGCTGAGCGTGGGCGACGTGTCGGGCGACCTGTCGACGTTCATGGGCGGGGTCATCGACGCCCGGGCGTTCGCCAAGCACAAGGAGGCCATCGACCGGGCGCGGGCGGCCGCGAACATCGACGTCCTCACCGGCTCGTACGACGACAGCGTCGGATACTTCGTGAAGCCGACCATCCTGGAGTGCGCCGACCCGGCCGACGAGATCTTCGTCAAGGAGTACTTCGGTCCCATCCTGGGCGTACACGTCTATGAGGACCGCGACTTCGACACGGTGCTCGACCAGATGGAGGGCATCGCGCCGTACGCGCTGACCGGGTCGATCATCGCCCAGGACCGGTACGCCATCACGTCCGCGTCCGACCGGCTGCGCTTCGCGGCGGGCAACTTCTACGTCAACGACAAGCCGACGGGCGCGGTCGTGGGCCAGCAGCCGTTCGGCGGCGCCCGCGCCTCGGGCACCAACGACAAGGCGGGCTCGATCTTCAACCTGATCCGCTGGGTGAACGCCCGCACGATCAAGGAGACGTTCGTGCCGCCGACCGACCACCGTTACCCGCACATGGGCTGATTTTTCCGCCCATTCCGCGCCGAGAGCCCCCGGTCCTGCCCCGGGGGCTCTCGGCATAATTTGCAATATTCGTGTCGTTGACGCCACTACAGGCCTGCGACCAGCATGAAGGCATGCAGCGACGAGTCCTGATCGTCGTCTTCCCTGGCTTCCAGCTCCTCGACATGGCCGGTCCCGCGGACGTGTTCGCGACGGCGGACCTGCTGGTGCCCGAGGGCGGGTACCGGGTCGAGGTGGCGGCCGTGGGCGGAGGCGCCGTGCCCGCGGGGAACGGCGTCACCGTCACGGCCTCGGCGCTCGGCGAGGTCGCGGGGCCGATCGACACGCTGCTGGTGGCGGGCGGGCTGTCCGTGCCCGAGCGGCTGGCGGACCGGCAGCTCGTCGGGCACATCGCCGGGCTGGCGGCAGGCGCCCGGCGGGTCGCGTCGGTGTGCAACGGCGCGTTCCTCTTGGCCGAGGCCGGGCTGCTGGACCACCGGCGGGTCACCACGCACTGGCTCGCCGCCCGGGACCTGGACGCCCGCTATGAGCGCGTCGAGGTGGACGCCGACCCGCTCTACATCGAGGACGGCGACATCTGGACCTCGGCGGGCGTGCTGTCCGGCGTGGACCTCGCGCTCGCGCTGGTGGCCAGGGACCACGGCCACGCGCTGGCCAGGGACGTCGCCCGCGGCCTCGTGGTGTATCTGCATAGGCCGGGCGGGCAGAGCCAGTTCAGCACGCCGATGCGGTCCATGACGCCGCGCAGCGAGCCGCTGAGGGAGCTCCAGGCGCACATCGACGAGTCACCGACTCCTCCTGTGCCGCCGTCTCCGGCTCCTGGTACAGCCCCTACGACGGCGCCACCTGGAGCCAGGCCAGTGACGTCGACATCGACCACATGGTGCCGCTGGCCGAGGCATGGAGTTCAGGGGCCTGGGCCTGGACCACGTCCAAGCGGCAATCCTTCGCCAACGACCTGGGCGGCCCGCAGTTGTGGGCGGTGACCGACAACGTCAACCAGGCCAAGAGCGACCAGGATCCTGCGGAGTGGCAGCCGCCACGTAGCTCATTCGACTGCACCTATGCCAGGGCCTGGATCCAGGTGAAGTGGTACTGGGGTCTTAGCGTGGACTCCGCCGAGAAGAGCGCATTGACCAGCATGCTCGCATCCTGCTGACGCCAGACGACCCGAAAAGTGTCGGCCCGTCTTCCGACGGGCGAACCCCCGGAAGGCGGGCCGACGCACGGTTTGGCGGCTCATGCCAGGAAGCCTAAGAGGTCCTAACAAAATGATCTAGGGCCGTGTCCGGTGGTCTCGTTGATCGTTGATCTCTGTGTGAAGAAGGGTGAGCAACTGCCGTGGATCGTGCCGGACAGCCTGTGGGAGCGGATCGAGCCGTTGCTGCCGAAGGTGGAGCGACGAAGGCGCCATCCAGGCCGTAAGCGGCTGGATGACCGGCTGGCTCTGCAGGGCATCTTGTTCGTGCTCTACACCGCGATCCCGTGGGAGTTCCTGCCCCAGGAGCTGGGCTTCGGCTCCGGTATGACCTGCTGGCGGCGGCTGCGTGACTGGCACGCCGCCGGCGTCTGGAACAAGCTGCATGAGGTGCTGCTCGCCGAGTTGCACGCCGCGGGCCAGCTCGACTGGTCCCAGGCGATGATCGACAGCTCGCACGTCCGGACGCTCAAGGGCGGCCCAAAACCGGCCCGAGCCCGGTCGACCGCGCCAAGCCGGGCTCGAAACACCACGTCATCACCGACGGAGGCGGCATCCCTCTCGCAGTCTCCCTGACCGGCGGCAATCGCAACGACGTCACCCAGCTCCTGCCACTCATCAAGGCCATCCCGCCCGTACGCGGCCGGGTCGGCCGGCCCCGCAAGCGACCCGACTGCCTGTACCCCGACCGCGGTTACGACCACGACAAGTACCGTCGCCTGGTCTGGCGCACCGGCATCAAGCCCATCATCGCCCGACGTGGCACTCCACACGGCTCCGGCCTGGGCGTTCACCGCTGGGTCGTCGAGCGGGCGATCGCGCTCCTGCACTGGTTCCGCCGCCTGCGCGTCCGCTGGGAGGTCCGCGACGACATCCATGAAGCCTTCATGACCCTTGCCGCCGCGATTATCTGCTGGCGACGCCTCGTCCGCTGATCTTTCTGTTAGGACCTCTAAGGCTCGATCTGCCCGACGCCACCCGCAAACCGAACAAGCCGGCGCGCGGCACCCAGCATCCGACCCTGCAGAACGCGGAGACCGGAAGCCAAAGGTAAGACACGTAGACACTGGGCAGACCAGCCACGGTAGGGCACCGAGAGGAATCCAGGTAGCTATCGCAGATAGTGAGTGATTATCTGCGATAGCATGCTCCCGCCCGCCGACGATGGCGCGGCCGACCTCGGACGCCGCCCGGCACGGTCGCCCGCCGGAGCGGGCGACTCAGGGTGCTTATCTGCGATAGAGATTCGGAGGGGTGCGATGGGGACGGTCCGCCGGCTGAGTCCGCGACCGGACGCGCCGGAGCTCGGCGCGGCCATCGAAGCGTTCCTGGCCACCATCGGCAACCGCAACACCGCCAAGGCGTACGCGATCGCGCTGCGCGCCCTGGCCCGCGAGCTCGGCGCGCAGACGCCGCTGACCGCGCTGGAGGGTGAGCCAGGCGCTGACCGCCTCGCCGCCTGGTTCACCGCCCGCTGGGGCGGCGCGGCCGCGGCCACCTTCAACGCCCGCCGCGACGCGCTCGGCTCCGCCCGCGACTGGTGGCACGACCGGGACTGGCTGACCGGCGACCCGCTGCGCCGCATCCGCCGCCGCGCCCGCACCCCGGACCGCGCCAAGGCCCTCGACCGCGCCCAGATCGAGGCCCTACTCGGTCGGCAGAGCCTGGCCCTGCGCGAGCGCACCCTGTTCCGGCTGCTGTATGAGACGGCAGCCCGGGCCGAGGAGGTCCTGGCCCTCGACGCCGCCGACCTCGACTTGCGCAACCGCCGCGCCAAGGTGCGGCGCAAGGGCGGCGCGGTCGACGTCATCGTCTGGCAGACGCCCACCGCCCGGCTGCTGCCCCGCCTGCTGGAGGGCCGCCGCGGCGGGCCGGTCTTCCTCACCGACCGGCGCGCCCGCGTCCCGCTGCCGCCGTCCGACGTCGATTCGGACTCCGGCCGGGCCCGGCTGTCCTACCGCCGCGCCGCCGAACTGTTCGAGCAGGCCACCGCCGAGCTGCCCGGCGGCCCGTGGACGCTGCATCAGCTGCGCCACAGCGCGCTCACGCACGCGGCC
Source organism: Nonomuraea sp. NPDC049784 (assembly GCF_040659615.1). Taxonomy (NCBI): domain Bacteria; kingdom Bacillati; phylum Actinomycetota; class Actinomycetes; order Streptosporangiales; family Streptosporangiaceae; genus Nonomuraea; species Nonomuraea sp. NPDC049784. The sequence goes on along the minus strand of NZ_JBFAMX010000167.1, from coordinate 9,265 downwards.
GAAGACGGCGCGAACACCTCCACCTTGCTGGCCTACTCCGGCCACACCTCGGTCGCGTCCCTGGCCCGCTATGCCCGCGTGTCCCCCGAGGCGTTGGCCCGCTGGCAGCAGAGCCGTGACCCAGCAGCCCGGCGTCGCTGACCGGCTGGAGCGCCCTCCGCCGAGCCCACGGTGTTCGCGATCATGGGAGCCAGGAGGCCCGTACCGCACCGATTGCGGGGCTCCATCATCGATGTCCGTTTTATAATGGATGCGGCCGAACACGTGGTTCGTCGCGTTCCGTGGCATATCTGTCACAACAATCGATCTTGCCCTGCGTTTTATGTTCGTCTTACGCTTTGCCCGTTTGGTAACTCGCTCCGAGCTGCACGTGTCAGGGCCTTAGTGGCTGTGCCGGGTGGGGTGGAGCTTCGTCCGGCGTCGAAGGGCGCCCTGCGTAGTTCGGAGTGTGACGGCGTATGCGCCGGTATTTGGCGTGGGCTCGATCGCCTTTCCTGGTGGCTTCGATTCTGATCGCTGTGCTGCCCGGCTTGTTATCGCTTGCGTCCGGTCCTGCTCTGGCTCGGGTAGGTGTGGATGTCGCGTTATCGGCTGCCGGGGGTGAGGTTGATACGCCCCGGCAGATGGCCGGAACGGCGGCCGGTGTGCCGTCGCTGGTGCCATCGTCGGTGACACGGACATCCGCAGAAGCGTCAGCAACGGGCGCCGCCGGCAGTAATGGCGGCAGCGGAGAACCTCCGAAGGGCGCTCTGCCGCTGGAGCAACGCGATGGCGGCGAGTGGGCAACCGGGCAGGACGAGCGGGCGCTTCCAAGCGGAGCACAGCGGGCCGAGCAATTGGACGCGGCCTGCTGCGCGCCGTGGATCGACGATCGTTCCCCGTCGAATTTCGCGCTCGTGGACACGCTGACGCCGTTGTTGCTGGTGAAGGCTGGCAGTGCCAACGGCATGGATTACACCTTCAAGGTCTGCAACGACGGCTCGATGCTGAGCGGCTGCTTTTCCTCCAGTGTTCAGAGCGACGTCTACACCTGGCGGGTGCCGGCGGCCAAGCTGAAATGGGGCAAGCAGTACTACTGGCAGGTGACGGTCAAGGATCGCGGCACCCTGGCCGAGACGGTGTCGACTGCGATCACCTTCACCACCGGGGTGCGGCAGCTGGCGGTGGGCTCCCAGCTGGCGGCGCGAGGACCGGACGGGCAGGAGTTCGACCCGGTCTCCGGCAACTACACGACCGCGATGACGGATGTGCAGGTGGCCGCGGCGGGGCCGCCACTGTCGGTGACGCGCTCCTACAACACCTTCGATCCCCGCAGCAGCGGCATGTTCGGCGCCGGCTGGTCCACCCGGTGGGACATGAAGATCGTCGCTGCGGATACGGCACTGCTGGTGACGCAACCGGACGGGCGAGTGCTGCGGTTCGGCGCCAAGGGTGACGGCACGTTCCAGCCCCCTCCGGGCATGTACGCCACGCTTGCTGAGCAAGCAAGCGGGGGTTGGCGGCTGATGGAGAAGTCCTCCACCTCCTATTTGTTCGACGCGAACGGCCGCCTGACCAAGATCACCGACAGCCGTGGCCGCAGCCAGGACCTCGCCTACGATGGGGCCGGAAAACTTGCCACCGTGACCGCCGTAGGCGGCCGTTCCCTGCGCTTTGACTGGACCGGCAGCCATGTCTCCAGCGTGTCCACTGACCCGGTCGACGGTCAGGCGCTGACGTTGATGTACACCTACGACGCCGATCGCCTGATGTCGGTGTGCGCCCCGGACGCCGAGCCTGCCTGCACTCGCTACGACTATGGCAGCGGCTCAAACTACCGCGCCGCCGTGCTGGACTCGCTCCCGTACGGGTACTGGCGGTTGAACGAGCCCTCCGGTACGCAGGTCGCGGATCTGGGGTGGGGAGCCGGGCCGGGCACGACGTCGACTGCCACGCGCGGGCAGCCGGGCGCGCTGGCCGGCACGGCCGACACCTCCACCACGTTCAAGAGCACCGGCATGACGCTGCAGCCCAACGTGGTCGGCCGGTTGGCCGGACAAGCGTCAGTGGAGACATGGTTCAAGACCACCAAACCCGGGACGGTGTTCGCGGCCGGGCCATCCGTTTCCGCGTACTCGGCCCTGTACATCGGCACCGACGGCAAGCTGCGCGGCCAGTTCCTGCCGAGCGATTCCGAAGAAGACACCGAGCAGTTCACGCCGATCACCACCACGGCAACCGTCACCGACGGCCAGTGGCATCACGTGGTGCTGACCGCCGACAACGGCACCGACCGGCTCTACCTGGACGGGCAGCTGGTCGGCAGCCTGTCGATGGCTCGCGCCCTGTCCTGGCAGGGGGAGGCGCGCTTTGCCATCGGCCCGCTCAACTGGCTCATGCCCGCCGGCAGCAGCACCGGCAACTTTGCCCTGGACGGCCAGCTTGACGAGGCGGCACTGTACGACCGGCCGCTAACGCAGGCCGAGGTTCAGGCGCACTATGCGGCGGCTCGCTCCGACGCGCGTAACAAGCTGGCCAAGGTGACCACTCCTGCGGGCCGGGTGTGGGCGAGCAATACCTACGATGCGGTCACCGACCGCATCAAGACCCATACCGACCAGAACGGCGGCACCTGGCAGATCGGCGAGCAGGTCGTCGACAAGGCCGAGGGCACGTCCACGGTCACGGTGACCGACCCGAACAATGAGAAGGTCAGCACGGTCCACGATGCCTGGCGTGGCTACCGGCTGGTGACCCGCACCGATCAGCTGGGCCAGCAGACGGACTACCGCTATGACACCGGCGGCTTCCTGGCAAGCACGATCGACGCCAACGAGAACGTCACAACGCTCGCCAACGACGAGCGCGGCAATCCGATCCGCCAGACCACCCGCCGCAGCGGCATCGACTACTACGTCTACTTCTCGTACTACTTCAACAAGGACGACAAGTTCGATCCGCGCAACGACCGCTTGACCGCGGTGCGCGACGGCCGCTCTTCCTCCGCCACCGACAACACCTACGCCACCACGCTCGAGTACAACGCCTACGGCGAGCAGACCAAGCAGACCAGCCCGGCCACGACCGATTTCCCCAATGGCCGCTCCGTCACGGTCGCCTACACCGACGGCAGCGAGACGGCCGTCGGCGGCGGCACCACCCCGGCCGGTTTGGCGAAAACGCGCACCGACCCCAAGGGCAACAGCTGGTCTTACGCCTACACCGCCGCCGGTGACCTGGCCGAACAGTCCGGCCCAGAAGGCTTGGTGACCAAGCTCGCCTACGACGTGCTCGGTCGCCTCACGTCCACGGCGACGGTGTCGGATGCGTACCCGGACGGGGTCACGACCACGGTGACCTATGACGCGCTCGGCAGGGTGACCGCGGTGACCGGCGCGGCGGTCAAGAACGAGATCTCCGGCGTCACGCACACGGCCCGCACCTCCTACGGCTATGACCTGGACGGTAACAAGCTGTCGGAAACCATCGCGGACCTGACCGGCGGCGACGCCGAGCGTAAGGTCGTCTACGGCTACGACACCTTCGGACGCCTGGAGTCTGTCACTGACGCCGAGGGCGGCGTGACCCGCCAGGCGTGGAACACGCTGGGCCAGAAGGCCAGTACCACCGACGCCCGTGGCACGGTCACCGCGTATGCGTACAGCAAGCGGGGCGAGCTGATCTCCACCACGCTCAAGGGCTGGACCGCGAGCCCGGTCATTCCACAGCTGGCCACGGATGTGGTGCTGGAGTCGCGTTCCTACGATCCGGCTGGGCGTCTGGCTTTGCGGGTGGACGCGATGGGCCGCAAGATGTCCTACACCTACTATGCCGACAATCGGCTGTCGGAGAGCATCGGGGACGACGTCAAGCTCAGTGGCGTCACCACGCCCAGGGACGTGGTGCTCGAGGCGAATACCTATGACGATGCGGGAAACCTCGTCGAGCAGGTCACCGGCGGTGGGATCGCCACGACTGGCTTTGTCTACGACGCGGGGAGCCGGCTGTCGTCGCAGACGTTCGACCCGACGGGCCTGAAGCGCAAGACCGTCTTCACCTACGACGCCAACGGCAACGTCATCAAGTCCGCCCGCACCGGCGCCGGCAGCGGTACCCGCACGGAGATCAAGGAATACGCGTACAACAAGCTCAACCAGCCCACCAAGGAAACCATCGAGAACGGCGACCAGGACCTGGTTTCCACCATCGGCTACGACGATCGCGGCCTGGCCACTTCGATCGTCGATCCGCGCGGCAACGTCAGCGGGGTCAACGCCGCCGACTACACCACCACCATGCGCTACGACGCGTTGGATCGCCTGGTGGAGACCGTCGCGCCGCAGGTCCAGATCGACAAGGCCGGGACCGCCAGCCAGGGCCGTCCGACCGGCAAGATCGGCTATGACACGGTAGGCAGTAAGACGCATCAACGGGACGCTGAAGGCCGTACGTTGAGCTCTGTCTTTGACAAGGCGGGGCGGCTGGTCAGCTCCAGCTCGCCCGCGTACACCCCGCCCGGTGGCGCCGCGGTGACTCCGACGACCTCGAACGGCTACGACGCTGCCGGCCAGCTCATCCGCACCACGGACGAGCGCGGTTATGTCACGACTTTCGACTATGACCAGCTCGGCCGCCAGGTCCGCATCACTGACCCTGCCCCCGACGGCCAGACCGCTGGCACCTGGGTGACCGAGTACGACCTGGCCGGCGAAAAGCTCGCCACCGTCGACGCCACCGGGGCTCGCACCGAGGCCACCTACGACGACCTCGGCCGGCAGATCACCGCCACACAGATCGAGCGCAAGCCCGCCACCGCCGCCTACACCACCACCATGGAGTACGACGACGCCGGCCGACTGAAAACGCAGATCGCCCCGGGCAACAAGACCACCGGATACAAGGTCAATGCGGCCGGGGAGGTCATCACGGTCACCGACCCGCTGACCAACAAGACCACCATGGACTACGACCTGGCCGGCCGCCTGGTCAAGACGACCGACCCGAACGGCAACGCCACCACCGCCGAGTACGATCTGGCCGGCCGCAAGATCGCCGCCAAGGACCTGGACGCCACCGGCGCCGTCGTACGCACGTACGGCTTCGGCTACGACCCGGCGGGCAACCAGACCAGCAGCACCTCACCCGAAGGCTACGTCACCAAGCAGACCTTCGACGCGCTGAACCGGGCCACCTCGCTCATCGAGCCGGTCTCGGCCAGTGAGTCGATCACCACGATCTTCGGATACGACGCCACCGGTGCCCGCACGCGCCTCACTGACGGCCGCGGCAATGCCACCTGGACCAGCTACAACAGCCTCGGCCTGGTCGAGACGGTGACCGAACCATCCACGGCCGCGCACCCGGACCTGGCCGACCGCACGTGGACTCACATCTACGACGCGGCCGGCAACCAGACCGCCACCCTCCAGCCGGGCGGGGTGCGCATCGACCGCACCTTCGACCACTTGGGCAGCCTGACCAAGGAAACCGGTGCCGGTGGCGGCGCCGCGACCGCCGAGCGCACCTTCGGCTACGACCTGGCCGGCCGCGCCATCACCGCCGGCGACTTGACCATCGACTACAACGACCGCAGCCTGCCGGTGAAGACTTTCCGCGCCGGCGTGCAGGAGAGCGCCTACGCTTACGACGCGCTCGGCAACTCCACCCAGCGCATTGACGCCGCCGGCACCGCCACCTTCACCTACGACAACGCCAACCGACTGGCCACCGCCACCGACCCGGTCACCAGCCGCACCCTCACCTACGGCTACGACCCAGCCAGCCGGCTGAAGACCATCACCGCCACCAGCGGCCAGGCCAGCACCCAAACCATCGACTACGACAACATGGACCGGGTCACTGGTCACACGCTGAAGAACGGCTCCGGCACCCAACTCGCCAAGATCACCTACGGGTGGGACAAGGACGACAACCTCACCACCAAGACCACCACTGGCCTGGCCGGAGCCGGCACCAACAGCTACACCTACGACCACGCCGGACGGCTCACCTCCTGGACCGCCCCCGGCGGCGCGGTCACCGCGTATGAGTGGGACGCTGCCGGCAACCGCACCAAGGCCGGCGACAAAACCTTCACCTACGACGAACGCAACCGCCTCATCTCCGGCGACGGCACCGACTACACCTACACCCCGCGCGGCACCCTGGCCAGCCAGACTAAGAGCGGCACCACCACCCAGCTCACCTTCGACGCCTTCGACCGGCTCATCGCCGACGGCGACAGCCTGTATGCCTATGACGCCCTCGACCGCGTCACTTCCCGCATCAGCGGCACCACCAAACAAACCCAGCTATACGCCGGGCTCAGCAACGACTTGGCCGCTATTAGCGTCAGCGGCGGTATTCAATCCAAATACGCGCGTGACCCCTTCGGAGCCCTCCTCGGCCTCCAGGAAGGCACCACTCCTGCCGCTGCTGCCATGAGCGACCTGCATGGCGACCTCGTGGCCACCTACCAGAGCGCCCTCGCCAGCTCGACCAGCTACGACCCCTTCGGCGAAATCACGGCACAAACAGGCGGTACCACCAACCTCGGCTACCAGGGCGAGTACACCGACCCGGATACCGGCAAGGTCAACATGCACGCCCGCTGGTACCAGCCCGGCACCGGCACCTTCACCAGCCGCGACACCGCCACCCTCGACCCCAGCCCGTCGGTTCAGGCCAACCGCTACACCTACGCCAATGCCACACCCCTTACAGGCACCGACCCCACTGGGCACATGACCATCTATGCGCCCGACGGCAGCGGGGGATATAGCGCCAACGGCGACAACGGTGGGCAGCTCGGCCCCAGACCGGGACAGCTCGTCGTCGGAACGCCCGAGTATGACAATCTGATTGCTGCTCCTGGTGGTCTATATGAGGGCGTCTGGAATGTGGTCCGTGTCATGTCCAAGGAGGACATGCGCATGCGGGGTCACCTGCCCAACGGAACACAGATTTCAGATAACTTCTGGCGGCTTTTGGATGAGGATATTAATCAGATCATCGAAATGGCGTATCTCGGAGCAACCGATGGTGAAATTGGCATCCTCATTCAATACGCCAAGCTTCACTGGAAGCAGGAATGGATCAAGGAGGGACGTCCTACTGCCATTTCTTTCGGGCCGGTAGACGAGCGGCTCACTGAATGCGAGAAAGCGCTAACTATCAAGACATGCGCCAAGATGATTGAAGCAGCGGCGCTACTCGTTAAGGCGCAAAAGTATTACGACCTGTGCGCCGGTCCCCATCCTGGGGACCCGTTGGGGTGGAACAATGGGAAGTGTCAAAGACTGGTAACAGATCTTGGACTGTCTACCCATGACAAGGCGCAGTTGGCGGCTAAGAAATCTTGGGAAGAGGCCAAGGCCTTCTGGACTGGTGTATACGATGTCGTCGTAGAGGATTTTACGGATTGCTTTAATGGAAGCGCCGTGGGATGTCTGCTCGCTGCGTCCAACTTTGTTCCGGGTGGGGCCCTGGCTCGCGCAGGTAAGTTCATAGCCAGATTCCCAAAGGTCGAAAAAGCAGTGCGGGCCGCCGGGATTGCGTGCACCATGAGCAGCTTTGTGCCGGGAACTCGGGTGCTAATGGCGGACGGAAGCCGTAAACCAATTGAGGACGTTCGCGTCGGAGACGAAGTCCTGGCCACCGATCCAGCCAGCGGGGAGTCGGTAGCCAAGAAGGTCACCGCACTGATCAACAGTTCCGGTGCGAAGGACCTGGTTAAGATCACCATTAAGACGGAGCGAGCCGGCGAAGCCGGTGCTCAGTCGATCACTGCGACGGCCCAGCATCCCTTCTGGGTTCCGTCGCTACGAGAGTGGATTGATGCCACCTATCTCCGGCCGGGCGACTGGCTTCAAACCAGTACAGGGACCTGGACTAAGGTCCAGGCAGTTAACAGGTGGTTCGCAACACAACAAGTCTATAATCTAACAGTTGCGGAAACCCACACTTACTATGTGGGCGTGGGGGACGCTGACACTCTTGTACACAATGCTGGCCCCTGCGATATCGGAAGTGTACTTCGTAACTGGACTAGTAAGACTTACCGATTCGGAAATCAGACGCTTCTCCTTGACAAGAAGGGTATGGCTCATATCCTTGCGCGCCATCACCCCAAATACTGGGACGGATCCGTAAAGTCAAGTCAATCCTTCTTTGATGGAAAGATGTCTATTAGTGATATCGAAAATATAATAATGCAAGTCATGCAAGCAAACAGATCTACCCTCCTTCAGAGGGGAAGTCGAGGCATGTATCAGATAAGCGCCGAGGTGAATGGAATGAAATATGTGCTAGGGCTCAACAATGGTAGGGTTGGACAATTCTATCCGGTTGCAGAGTGAGAGGTTTGGGTTATAATGATTGACGTCAAAACTTATCTACGGCTTCCAGGGGGCATGTTTCTTCCCGTGGAAGACTGTGTTAATCCTCCGGTGGACTCGAGTTATATCGAAGGGGCGATGGAGCTCAGTGTAAATGGAGTCCGACTCCTGGGGACCGAGGAATGGGATTATATCGATCAACTGTGGGCCTATGTAGCAGAAATGCTTAGAGTTACATCGGAATCGGGAGATGCCTCCATGTATTTTCCCGATCAGCCGATCAAGCTCACATTTAGACGCCAAGGGGCCATGGTTTCGGTGTCGTGCGAGATTGGAAAAATCACACGGAGCGCTAGTGCACCCTTTATTGACTTTGCAAGGGTCCTAAGTAGGGCAGGTGGAGATTTCTTTCAAAAGATGTCAGAGCTCGTGCCCGAAAATGCTGAAGCATATCGGGCTGCATTTAACGATCTGAGATCGTGGAGATGACGGGCCCTGCAGCGGGTCGGTTATGTCGGCGGGATAAAATGTCCCATAGGGTGGTGTCTTAGGTCGGGGTCGCCCGGGGTGCGATTCCCCCTCCGCCTCACCGCAGGCCTCCACGACGGCCTCTCCCACGGGGTCGGCCGCGACCGCCACCCCGACCACGACGCGCCGTAGACGTAAACCCCTGGCCACGGGCCGGGGGTTCCCTTTTTCGACCCCCGGAATTGAGGGATCGCTAGCGCTGCCAGGGTGCGACGTACCTTCAGGCGGACGATTTGACAGGAAGACCTGTCACATGATCTATGGACAGCCTAGCCTGTCAATATGCTGTGGAGACAGCTGCCCGACCAAGATAGAGCCGACGTGGAGTTCGAGCTGCGCAGGCTCGCCGAGCGCGTGGCCGACCTGGTTACCACCACGGCCACGCCCGTCCAGCCCCACGACGGCCCGCCCGAACAACGCAC
>NZ_JBFAMX010000166.1:0-19138 GCF_040659615.1 Nonomuraea sp. NPDC049784 | reverse complement strand
GCCGCCCGCCAGCAGCGGCGTGGCGTAGGCGGGCTCGGCGTACTGCGACAACACCACGACGCCCACCCCGGGATGGCTCTGCCGCAACCGGGTCGCGGCGACGATCCCCTCGTCGGCGAAGCCCGGCGGCATCCTGATGTCGGTCACCACAACGTCGGGCCCGTGCTCGTCCACCGCGGCGAGCAACCCGGGCAGATCCGCGCAGGCGGCCACGACCTGGAAGTCCTCCTGCAGGTCGAGCAGGCGACGGACACCCTCCCTGACCAGCAGGGAGTCCTCAGCGATCACGACGCGTACGGACATCGGCGCCCTCCATGCGTAGCCAGGTGAGCACGGCGAGCACCCGCCGGTTGTCGTCCGCCGCCGGGCTCAGGCCGAGCTTGGTCAGCACCGCGGCGATGTGCGCCTCGACGGTCTTGGTGCCGAGGAACAGGGTACGGGCGATGGCCGCGTTGGACCGGCCCTCCGCCATGAGCCGCAGGACGTCGCGCTCGCGGTCGGTGAGCTTGTTCACCGTCGTCTCCTCGTGGCGCAGCTGCAGCAGCATGCTCACGATCTCCGGATCGACCACCGCCCCGCCCGAGGCGATCCGCTCAAGCGCGGCGCGCAGCGCGGCGGCGTCGTCCACCCGGTCCTTGAGCAGGTAGCCGACGCCGCGCCCGCCTGCCTCCAGCAGGCGGGCGGCGTAGGCGCCCTCGGCGTACGTCGACAGGACGAGCACGCCGACCTGCGGATACCGCTCCCGCAGCTCGATCGCCGCGGCCAGGCCCTCGTCGGTGAACGTCGGCGGCATCCGCACGTCCAGGATCGCCGCGTCCACCTGATGCGCGGCGAGGTGCGCCCACAGCTCCGCGACGTCGCGCGCCTGCGCCGCCACCTCGACTCCCACCGCGCCGAGGAGCAGCGCCAGTCCCTTACGGAAGAGGGTCGAATCATCACAGATCACCACCCGCATGTGGTCAAGTCTGACAGCACGAAGGTCCGGACGCCCAGGGCGTCCGGACCTCGCGATCAGGAGTCACGCGTTGACGGAGACCGGGATGGTCCACCCCTGCCGGCAGGTGTCGCCGGTCAGCTTGTCGTCGCAGCCCTCGACCCAGAACGTGTACGTCGCGGAGTAGCCAGAGCTGTTGGTCACGCCGGCCGGGGGGTAGCCGATGACCTTGCCGGCGGTCCGCGATGAGGTGCGCGTGGTGACGTCGTGGCTGGGGAAGCCGACCAGGCCGATGTTGGGGCTGGCCTTCCAGTGGATGCGCCAGTAGTCGTAGTTGAACGGGTTCGTCGGCCCCCAGCGGAACACCGCCTTGCCGTTCGACTCGTACGCTGCGACGATCATGTTGCTGCCCTGGTCCGGCGACCACGCCACCTGGCCGCCCGCGAAACGCTGCTTGCGCCCGTTCTGGTTGGGCACGCCCTTCTCCTCACTGGTGGGGCAGCCGAGGGGGCTCCTCTCCCCGCCCAGCGAGCGCCAGAAGTCGCCGATCGCCCCGTACGGCTGGATGGCGCATGTGGTGGTGCGGGCCTGCGCGGGAGCGGCGATGGCGAGCCCGGAGACGACAGTGGCGGCGAGGGTCGTGGCGGCGGCCAGGACGCGGGTCGAGCGGTTCATGGTGAGCTCCTCGGGAGTCGTGCTCTCTTCTTGATGGCTCAACCATGCGCCCGCCGCCGGGTCCGCCACATCGTGGCAAACCCGGCGACGATCTAAGGGTTTTCCCTCTTGTGGTGTGGCGGGCCGGCGCCGAAGACGGGAAGTGACCCGTGCGTACGGGGGCGTCGTGGACGTCCTGGAGAATCTGTCAGATGACCGGCCGCATCCAGTCGTTCGACAGATTCGCTGTCGCGGCCGGAGCCATACCGTCTGCAGGCGAACAAGGACCTTGGGGAGTGTGCTGTGAGGGAATCCGTCCTGGTGACCGGCGCGACAGGCAGGTTAGGCGGGGCATTGCTGCCACGGCTGACGGAGTTGGGCTACAAGGTGCGGGGGATGAGCCGGACCGTGCGTTCCGGAGGTGACGTCGACTGGGTCACGGCGGATCTGACCACCGGGTACGGGCTGGCCGCGGCGCTGACGGACGTTCACGCGGTGGTGCATCTCGCCGCGGCCCCGTACAAGCGCAAGTACACCGATCACGTCGAGCTGGACGGCACACGCCGGCTTGCCGAGGTGGCCCGCGAGTGCGGGGTCGCGCATCTGCTCTATGTTTCGATCATCGGCGCAGACCAGATCCCATGGGGATATTTCCGCACAAAGGTGCGCGCTGAGGAGATCGTCAGTTCGGGCAGGGTGCCGTGGTCCATCGTGCGGGCCGCGCAGTTCCACGAGTTCATGGATCAGGCGTTCTCGATGGCGGCGCGCTCCGGGCTGATGATCGCCGATCCCGGCATCCGGGCCCAGCCGGTCGACGTCCGTGACGTCGCGCACCATCTCATCCGGCGCCTGCAAGCCGGGCCGAGCGGTGAGACGGAGGATTTCGGCGGACCTGAGGTCTTGGCGTTCGACGAGGCCGCTCGCCAGTGGCTCGAGGCGCGCGGCAAGAGGCGCCCTCTGGTACGGATGAAGGTGCCCGGCAAAGTCGGCGCCACCTTCCGTGGCGACCACCTCGTGACCGATGCGACGCCCACGGGAACGATCACCTGGAAGCGGTATCTCCAGGAACAGGGGAGAAGCCTCGGGTAGCGGGGACTGGTCATGCTCGTCGGGCGGGCCGAGGAGCGGGCGGCTGCTCGCGGACGTACGCATGGACAGGAGCTCACTTGAGCAGCGATGCGGTCAGGTGCGCTTCCGGTGTCCCGATGGCGGTGAACAGTTCGTGGGCCTGCTGCCAGTTCCTTCGCGCGCTTCGATGATCACCGCCCAGATGCCGGGCGTGTCCGAGAATCAGCAGCGCGCAACTGTTCCGCGAGCCGGCCAGCGCCGTCAGGAAGGTTGGCAGCCAGGGCACCACACGGTCGTACGGTCGGCGATACGGCGGCTGGACAGGGATGTACCGCAGCGCGGGCAGGGGCCGGCGGGTTCGTCGCGGGCCCCGGTGAGCCAGGTGTCACGCGAGGGAACGCATCCGGCCTTGATCGACTCTCGCAGGACCCGGCGCATGGCCCCGTACAACGCCGCGCGGTCGTTATCGTCCAGGTCTCCCACGGCACGCTGGGGATTGATCCGGGCATGCCAGCAGATCTCGTCGGCGAGCAGGTTGCCCAGGCCGGCGAGGAACGTCTGGTCGGTCAGCACCGACTTGAGCCGTCCCCGGCGGCCCGACAGCAGCTTGTCGAAGCGCGCGCGTGACACGTCGCGCGCGTCCGGGCCGAGGTCGCTGAGCACCCGCTCGGCCTGAGTCTCATCGTCGGCAAGGCGGATGCCCTGGAGCTTCCGCATGTCGCGGAAGCGCAGCTCACCGTCGTCGAACTGCCGGACGACACGGTCATGCCGGTGCCATGGCTCATCAGGGGAATGCCAGGACAGTGAGCCGGTCATGCCGAAATGCAGCATCAGCACCGGCCCGCCTGCGGGCGCTATCAGCCATTTGCCGTGCCGCCTCGGCTGCTCGAACCGGTGTCCTCGCAGCGCATCGGCCAGTTGCCGCGCGCCGATGCCGCGAAGGATCCCGGGGTTTGTTGGTCTTCCCCAGAGTGCGGTGGCGAGTGTGTTCAGTTCTGTTGTCACAAACCGATCTTGGACACCCTCGCCTCGTTCCGCAGGCAATCATCTGGACTGAATCATCTAGCCGTCCCGCGGGAGGTAGGGCCGTCCGTGGTGGATAGAGCGTCGGACTGCGGGCTTGCTGTTCTGGTGGTTTTGGGTGCTGCGGGGGGTACGGTCTGGGCCCACTGGGCCCAGTCGGCGAGGGTTTGGTAGAGGCGGATTCCTGCCTCGACGGCAACGCGCATGGACTGGGTTTGAACACTGTCGCCGAAGTCGCCGCGGTCCTTGGCGGCGGCGTAGGCGCGGTAGTGATCGGCCGCGGCGGTGAAGAACTGTGCCTCTTGCGCCAGGTGTCGTTGCAGGTCTTCCGGATCCATCAGCCAGAAGAAGAACGTCCTCAGCAGCGACTGCAGCCGTACGGTGTGGTCGACCTCGCCCTGTGTCAGCCAGTTGCGTACCTCGGCCAGTCCGGCAGCGGTGATGCGGTACGCCTTGCGTCCGCGCGGGCCCTCGCTCTCGACCTCGATCAGCCCTGCATCGGCCAGTCGGCCGAGCTCGGCGTAGATCTGCGGATGCTTGGCTGGCCACACGGCGCCGAGGACCTCCTGGAATCGCTGGGCCAAGTCGTAGCCGCTCGCCGGTCCTTCTGCGAGCAGGCCCAGGACGCCGTGACGCAATGACATGGGGTTCCTTCCCTTCTGCTGAGTCCAGCTTGACATGAACCCTCTACATGTACATGCTTACATGTATCAATCAACATGTAGAAATAGAGGGTCGAAATGCCTAGAGATCGGCAGCGGCGGGCCATCTTCCTGACCGGCGCGGCAGGGGGAATCGGTGAAGCCCTGGTGAAGGATCTGACGCAGCGCGGTTACCTTGTTTTCGCAGGTGTCCGCAGCAACCGCGGCTCGCTGGACGAGCTGCCACACGTGGTCACCGTGCAGGTGGATGTTACGGATCCGGGCAGCGTGGCGGACGCCGCCAAGCGGGTGAGCAGGCATCCGACCGCCGCAGGCGGCCTGCACGCGGTGATCAACAACGCCGGGGTCATAGTCCAGGGTCCGCTGGAACTGGTGCCCCCAGCCGAACTGCAGCGCCAGTTCGAGGTGAACACCTTCGGCCCCACCTACGTCACCCAGGCGTTCCTGCCGCTACTGCGTTTGGGAGGCGGCCGGGTTGTCAACGTCGGCGCGTCGACCGCCCGTACCCCGCTACCGCTCATGGCTCCCATCTCGGCGAGCAAGGCGGCCCTTGCGGCCCTGTCCGATGCCCAGCGTCTGGAGTTGGCTGCATGGAACATCCCGGTCGTGCTGGTGGAGCCGGGTGCCACGGAGACACCCATTTTCGCCTCGGCTGAGGCGGCCGCGAAGAGCGCGACAGATTCGGCCGACCCGCATCGCGTGGCCCTGTATGCCAACCATCTGGCCGCGTTCGCCAAAATGATGGCCAAGCAGAAGAACGGCCCTGTCCACCGGGTCGTCAAGACCATCGTCACGGCTGTGGAGGTCCGCAACCCCAAGCGGCGCTACGTGACCGGCTCCGACGCCCATGTGCTGGTCACCCTGTCCCGGTTGCCCGCCAGTCTGCGCGAGCGGCTGATCGCGAGCAACTTCGGACTCGACAAGGTCACCCCGGGAGCTGCCTGATGAGCGCCCATCCGCGTACCATCGTCCTCATTGGCGCCACCTCCGGCCTGGGCAGGCAGGCCGCTCGGCAACTAGCCACCGACGGCTATCGGCTGATCCTGGTCGGCCGCGATCCTGGACGGGCCAAGGACCTGGCTCGCGAGCTGTCCCGAGCCCATGTGATCGAAGCGGACGTGGCCACCTCCGACGGCATCGACGCGCTGGTCGGCCAGGTGAGCGAGATGATCGACAGGATCGACGCGCTGATCAACAACGCTGGTGTCATGCGGCCCACCCGGGCAGTCACCGCAGAGGGGTTCGAACTCAACTTCGCCGTCCACCACCTGGCGCCGTTCTCGACGACGAGCCGGTTGCTGCCCTTGCTGCGGCGGGGCGAGGGACGGGTCATCAACGTCAACTCCGAAGGTCATCGCACCCCGATGAGAGGCGGGGGCCTAGTCGTCCTCGACTTCGACGATCTCCAGAGCGAACGCGGCTATGACCCGTTCATGGTCTACAGCCGCACCAAGCTGGCCAACCTGATGTTCACCTACGAACTGCATGCCCGCTTCCCCGAGTTGACCGTCGCGGCCCTGCACCCCGGCTTCGTGCGCACCCGCCTCGGCCGAGAGTTCCCCACCATCCAGGTAGGCCTGGTGCACGCCTTTGCATTGTCCTCACGCCGTGGCGCCGAACCGGTGGTGCGGCTGGCAACGGGCAGCGTGTCGGCCGGCAGGTATTACGACCGGTTTACCCCGGTGTCCTCCTCACCCCACTCCTACGACACGGCGGCCGGCCGGCGCCTGTGGTCGATCACCGAGGACCTGCGCGGCCCGTTCGCCGCCTGAGCAAAACAGGACAGCAAGTTGACGAACAAACACGACCCTGCCCGTACAACAACCAGGCACACCGGACTTGGTCCTGCAGACCGAGGACGTCGTCGTCGACCGGCGCGGCTACATCTACATCACCGACAAAAACCAGGGCATGTGGATCTTGCGCTACACCGGCCCGCTGATCTAACTGTTCTGTCCGGTAGTAATCGCGCAGGATCCAACGGATATACCTCTGACCCGAAATAAAGATCAGTGGGCAGGCGGCAGCGGACCCTGGCCATCTCGCCTGGTCAGGGTCGGTCGCGGCCGGCGTCCCGAAGGCCACGGCCGGCCGGGATGCGGCCAAGAAGGTACCGGGTCGCAAGCGTGGGCTGGCCGTGGATGTGCTGGGCCTGGTCATTCAGGCGGTGGTCGCGGCAGCTTCGATCCACGACACCGCCATCGGTAACGCTCTGCTGGACCGGGTCGCCGCCGCCACTGCGCCCGGCAGCGTCCAGATCGCCTTGGTCGACCAGGGGTTTAAGAACAGCGTGATCGCCCACGGTGCCACCCACGTGAGCACTCCGGACCCCGGCGCGTGGCTGCTGGACCGGATCGACGCCCGCGAGAAAGCGCTGACCAGCCATCTCGAACAGACCCAAACTCGGATCGAGGAGTTGACCGCCCGCCTGCGAGACCTCGACCAGGACCTCGATCATCTGCGGATCACCCGCAAGACCTTACTCGTCCTCGCTGGCGAACCCGATCCGGCACCCCCGCCGCCACCGGCTCCCACGCTGCCCGACCATCCCGCCTACCAGCAGATTCTCACCCTCATGGCCGACACCGGCCAGCCCGCACGAGCGTGCGACCTCTGCCTGGCCCTGGACCTGCCCCTGGCGCGGAAGAACATCGAGAACACCCGCGCCAAGCTCAAACGCCTGGTCAGCCTGGGCATTCTCGCGGAGATCGAGCCGGGATTGTTCGCTCAGCCGCATCCATAGCCCGGAAACGAGCCCGTGACCAGCCCTCCTCATGCAGCGCAAGCGATCAAAGGGACATCAACTCGCGAACCGCCCTCTCACATCCCTGAGCCGGAAGCCGCGTCATGCGGCCTGGTGACGTGTCGGCCATCCAGAAGTGGTAGCGCAGCAGGCCGGTGGCGGTGCGCCGCAGGTCCGCGTCCAGCCAGGCCGCGAGGTAGCCGTGGAGTGCGGCGAGGGCCTGCCGGGGGCTCGCGGCGCCGGTGATCTCCAGCGGGCCGGCGAAGCGCAGCTGCTCGGAATCACCTGTCCTGGGAGATAACAGGTACGCGATTCGCCCGGTTCTTCTATCTTTGGCCGTGATCTAACCCATGCGCTCCCAAAGGAGATGTTCGTAGTGAAGAGACTTCTCGAAGGAGCCGCCCTGCGTGCCGGTGTCGTCGCCGCCGTCGCGTTGGCCGGCGGCCTGCTGACCTCTTCCCCGGCCGGTGCCACCGTGACCGGTACGGAGTCCGTCGCCGTGGCATCGCAGACGGCCGGCTCGGCCGCCGCGGCCCGCCCGAGTAACGGCAGGATCCTGTACGACCGGATCAGCGGCGGCCGCGGCACCCTCAAGATCAAGAACGGCACTTCGAAGGACGGCGTCGTCACCCTCGTCAAGGGCAAGACCAAGGCGATCAGCATCTACGTCCGCGCGAAGTCCACCGCCAGCATCAAGGATGTCAGGGACGGCACGTACCGGATCTACTTCACCACCGGCTACGCCTTCGCCACCTCCAAGGGCAGGTTCTCCCGGGCCGCCAGTTACCAGCTCTTCAACGACCGGCTGAAGTTCGTCACGACCGCCACCTCGTACAGCATCTGGACCTTGACCCTCCACCAGGTGAAGGGTGGCAACGCGCAGACCACATCGATCAACCCCAAGGACTTCCCGGCCTGATCGCGAGTCGACGCCGCAGCCGGAAGATCCGGACTTGGCCGTTCGTCTGGCGTGGGAGAGCCCCGCGTGGGGATGCCGGCGGGGGCGTCAGGTCAGTGACGTGACCGTACGGCCATCAACGTCTTAGCCGACGCGACCGCCCCGAAGGCATCCCCCACGCAGCCCAAGCCGACGTCGCCCGCACCTTCTGGCACCTGCACACCCACCTGATCGCGCGCGCATCGACGGCGTTCCGCGTATCGGGGGATGCCGGACCAGAAGGTACGGTCCTGCTGTGCGCTATTCATGATCACGGGGTCGGCCCCCAGGGTGACGCCGTCGCCAGATCAGGAAGACCACGCAGGACGCTAGCGCCCACGCCCCCAGCACCAGGAACGGCATCAGGCTCTGGTGGCCGCGGAAGTAGACGGCGGTGTGCTGGGCGTTGACCGACGCTCCCGGCGGCAGCCAGCGACCGATGGCGCCGAGCGGTGAGGGCAGCAGTGGCCACGACACCGCCCCACCGGAGGAGGGGTTGCCGAGCAGGACCATCAGCCCCCAGGTGGGGAGCATCGCCCAGCGCCCCAGGAAGGTGTTGAACATGGTGAACACCATCCCCGTCGTGAACATGGTCAGGGCCAGGATCAACCAGGACTCCGGGACCGGCAGATCCAGCGCGCCAAGCAACCAGTCCACGATCGCCACGATGGCGAACGCGCCGAGCGCCGCGTACAGCGCCGTGAAGGCGATCCGCTCGCCGGCGTTGAGATCGGCCGCGTTGGCGCTCAGCTGGGCCGCCCCGGTGAACCCGATGATCACTGCGGCGAGCGTGATGTAGAAGATCGCCAGGCCGCGCGGATCCGCTCGCTGGAGCGGCTTGACGTCCCTCACCGTGAGGCGCACCCCCACCCGCGTGGCGACTTTCGGGGACTCCTCGGTGAGCAGCTGCGCCACCGACGCGCCCGAGGCGCTCGACACGTCCATGTTGACGTCGGCGCCTCGCACGACGAACACGGCGAAGACACGCTGCTCCTCGATGGCCTGCCTGGCCTCGGCGTAGGTCGGGTAGAAGCGCAGGACGAGCGAGGCCTCCAGCGATTTCTCCAGCCCGGCGACGAAGGCCTTCCCGCGCACGGTCTCGGCGGTGACGCCGACGACCGCTACAGGCAGATGATGCGGGGTCGGGGAGGCCATGGCGTAGGTGTACGACCCGGCGAACAGCCCCGCCCCCGCCGAGAGGATCACCACCAGGACAGACGCGGGAAAGTACCGCGATTGCTTGAAGGTCGCCCACCAGTCACCCATGCGCCCACGCTAGGCAGGCGCCCACCGGTCCAGCTCGCTGACATTCTCTCCGTGACGGCTCGCGAAGCCATTCGGGAAGCGTCCATGACGGGGCGTGGGGGCGCTATCGGCGCACACGTGTCAGCGGAAGTCGGCGGTACGGAATACGGCCATCATGTCCTTGGACCTGGCCCCGGGGTAGAAGGACGCCTCGGCGCCGACCCAGCCGCGGAAGGCTCCGCTGTCGTCGATGATTTGCAGAAGCGGTTTGATATGCGAGTTGCCTGAGTAGCAGAACTGCTTGCTCTCCATGGCCAGGCAGGTGCACCAGTGCCACAGGGTGTCGCGGCGATCGCGGTTGGAGACTGTGATGAGGTAGTACTGGATGGAGCTGACGTTCGCGCGGGTGCCTCCGCCGAAGTTGGGGCAGCCGCCGGACTTCTGGCAGGCGCCCGGGGATGCCGGCTGCAGGTAGGTCAGGCACCAGGTCGTGGTGGCGCAGCCGCGGAAGGAGGACTGCTTGAAGACCTGACCGTCGGACTTCACGATGCGGTGGCCAGACCAGGAGACCAGGTCCTGCTTGAGCGTCCCGGCGAAGGCGCGCACGGAGCTCATCGCGCGGCGCGTGGTGAGCGGGGCGTTGCTGCCGTAGCCGTATCCGTTGGTGGCCAAGGTGCTGTCCGCGAACTGCAACTGGGCGAGCTTGCCGTCAGGCGACAGCTGCACGCGCCACTTCTCGGTCCAGGTCTGGGCGATTTTCCATCTGATGCTCACCACGTTGCCGGCCGTTGTGTACGTTCCGGTGCGGGATTCGTCCGGGGCGCCTGTGAAACCGGCGGCAGTCAGTACGTTGCAGGCACGTACGCGTGTGCTGGAGCCGCCTGCCTTGGTTGAGCAGCTCGAATCCGGGACGACGCCGGTGGCCTGTCTGCCCTCGGGGTTGCGCTGCCACCAGAGGTAGGTGTTCGCGCTGACAGTGCCGTTGGCCTTGAACTGGTAGGTACCCAGGCGCACCCAGTTCTGGGCGGACGCGGCGCGCAGGAAGCCCTGTGTGACCACAAAGTTGGCCTTCCCGCCGGGCAAGGGCGACCGGGACAGTGCGGCGCTGGCCGGACTGATCCCAGTGGCCAACAGGATGAGCATCGCGAGCACGGCGGTGAGAACGGCGCGCACAGGGAACCTCCTCGATTTCGGTCTCCGCCGATTCTTGCCCATGCGGCCCTTCGACGTCCGGCCGTTCGGCATACGTTCACAGTCGTTCTTCACGATGAGTCAGCCGTCTGGCAGGCGTACTGCTCGATCTGGCGAGCCGGGAGCCTGAGCGCTGACGGGTGCCAGTACCTCGGCAGCGGAGTCTGTGACCAGCTCATCTCCGGGTGTCGGTACGACTGCACTACAAGGTGCACGCGATCGCATTGCCGCAGGTCAGAGCTTGGTGGGATCGTCATGCGGTCGAAGTGGCCACGGTCCGGTGACGGCGGCGGGCCGGAACTGGGCGACCGCGCGGGTCTCGTCGGGGGTTCCTTGCGGCGTTCGGTGTCGGCCGGGACAGACGGCGCGGCTGGTCGATGCCGTCATGCTCATTGATCAGCGCGTGCCGTGAAACCGATCTCATTGCGCGTACCGCGCATCGGGGCCTCGAGCCCCGCAGCAGGACCTGGCTGCCGGTCACGGCGGCCGGCTCAGGCCGCTCGATGACCCGTACTCTGCCCGCGTCGGGAATCATCGCCCCCGCATGCGTGATCAGGATCGATTCGAGGGGGAGCCGGTCCCGTTCATGCGGAAGCTGCCCTCACGTCGTTGACCGGGAAACGCGCTGGTTGCCCGGTCAGTACCCGCACGGCCTCCTCGGCGGCTATGCGCCGGACCGTTGTGATGGCCTCCTCGGAGTAGTAGGCGGCGTGGGGCGTGACGATCACGTTGGGCAGCTTGAGGAGGGGGTTGAGCGGGCGCCAGTCGCGTTGTTTCGCGGGTTCCTCCTCGAGGTCGTCCAGCGCTGCGCCGGCGATCCATCCTTCGGTGAGTGCCTGGTAGATCGCCGCATCCTCCACGATGGGCCCACGCGCGGTGTTGATGAGGATGGCGGTTGGCTTCATCCTGCGGAGCGTCGCACGGTCGAAGGTGTGGTGTGTCTGTGGGGTGAGCGGCGACTGGATCACCAGGTAGTCGGCACCTTCCACGAGGTCGTCGAAGGACACCGGCCGCACCTGGTGCGACTGGATCTCGGACTCGTCGAGAAACGGGTCGTGCGCCCAGACCTCGACGCCGAACGCTCTCGCGCGTTCGGCGATGAGCCGTGCGATGGAGCCGAAGGACAGCAGTCCGAACACCCGTCCTTTCAGCCGCCAGATCGGCTCTCCGCTCTGCCAGTGCCAGACGCCCTGCCGGGTCGCTCGGTCGTATTCGCAGATCTTGCGGACGGCGGCGAGCCACAGCGCGACGGCATGATCGGCGACCTCCTCGGCGCACCACTCGTTCGGCGCGTTCGTGACCTGGATGCCCCGTCGGGTCGCGGCGGCGACGTCGACGATGTCCACGCCCGTGCCGTAGCGAGCGATCACGCGGCAACGGGTGAACGCGTCGATGGCGCGGGAACCGACCCGCGCGTACTGGGTCAGGATGCCGTCGACGTCTCGACTCTTTTCGATCACCTCGTCCTCGCTCTTGCACTGTGCGGCAAGGAGCTCGAATCCGGCGCCCTCGACGATTGCGCGTTCGATGTCCACGTCGCCGAAGTCGAAATCGGCGATCATGATCGTGCCGCTGCGGTCAGTGCGAGTCACGGGGAATCCCCTTGGTGTGTGCGAGATCCTGGTACGACACGGCGAGTTCCAAGCAGCCTCCGCTGTCCAACTGCCCGACCGTGGAGCGGTAGATCTCCTGCCACGGTGTCTGGTTCTCCAGTGCCGGCGGTGTGTATTGAGCCCACCGCGCGGCGATCTCCTCAGCTGACAGCAGGACGTCGACGCGCGCGTTGTCCATGTCGATACGGATCCGGTCGCCGGTGCGCAGGATGGCGAGGTTGCCGCCGACCGCGGCCTCGGGGCTGGCGTTGAGAATGGACGGTGCGTCCGAGGTGCCGCTCTGCCGGCCGTCGCCGAGCGTGGGCAGCGCGGTGACGCCACGCTGGAGCAGTGCGGTGGGGACCTCCATGTTCACGACCTCGGCTGATCCCGGATAGCCGATCGGCCCGGTGTAGCGGATGACGAGGATGCAGTCCTCGTCTATGCCCAGCTCGGGGTCTTCGATGCGGGCGTGGTAGTCCTCCGGCCCGTCGAAGACGATGGCGCGAAGGTCGAACACCGGCGGATCATCGGGATGTGGCAGGTAACGGGCCCGGAAGGCGTCGGTGATGACCGAGGTCTTCATGACTGCGGAGTCGAACAGGTTCCCGGTCATGACGAGAAGGCCTCCCCGCGCGGCAACAGGCTCGTGGAAGGGACGGATGACCTCCGGGTCGGCGGGTGGGACATCGTCCAGGTTCTCGGCCACGGTACGACCGGTGACCGTCACGGCGTCGCCGTGCAGGTGCCCCGCTGTCAGCAACGACCGCATGAGTGCGGGGACGCCACCCGCTTGATAGAAGTCCTCGCCGAGGAACTCACCGGCGGGGGCGATGTTCGCCAGCACCGGAATGTCGGCTCCGACTCGTTGCCAGTCATGGATGGACAGTGCCACCCCGACGTGACGCGCAATGGCGTTGATGTGGATGGGCACGTTGGTCGAGGCGGCGATGGCCGACGCGACGACGATCGCGTTCTCGAAAGCCTGCCGGGTCATGATCTTGCGCGGGGTGAGGTCCTCGCGCACCATGGCCACCGCTCGGTAGCCTGTGTGGTAGGCCATCTGCGCCCGCTCGCGGTAGGGGGCCGGTATCGCCGCGCAACCGGGCAGGGACATGCCCAGGGCCTCGGCCAGACTGTTCATCGACAGCGCGGTGCCCATCGTGTTGCAGTGCCCGATGCTGGGCGCGGAAGCGGCCACGCGCGCCATGAATTCGTCGTAGTCGATCTGCCCGGTGGCGAGCAGCCGCCTCGACTGCCAGATCACCAGCCCCGAGCCTGACGAGCCTGTCCGCTTGCCATCGTAATAACCGTTGAGCATCGGCCCACCGGACAGGACTATCGCCGGAATGTTCACCGTCGCCGCCGCGGTCAGACACGCGGGCGTGGTCTTGTCACAACCTGTTGTCAAGACCACTCCGTCGAGCGGATATCCGTAGAGCACCTCGACCAGCCCGAGATAGGCGAGGTTGCGGTCCAGGGCCGCGGTGGGGCGCTTGCCGGTCTCCTGCAATGGATGGACGGGGAACTCGAACGGGATGCCACCGCCGTCGCGGATCCCGGCCTTGACCCGGTCGGCGAGGGCGAGATGGTGTCGGTTACAGGGAACCAGGTCGTTACCCGTCTGGGCGATGCCGATGATCGGTCGGCCCGACTGGAGTTCCGCCGGAGTAAGGCCGTAGTTGAGGAAGCGCTCGAGATACAGAGCCGTCATCTCCGGATTTCCCGCGTTGTCCCACCAGGCCTGACTGCGCAGGTCTCTCGTCGTGTGCTTCGTCGGTGGCATAAAGTGCTCCTCGCCGGCCTACGCGGGCTCCTGCCCCGACGCGCCGGGCGCTGCCGTGGCGCCGTGGGAAAATCCCTAGGGCGCTGCCCACGCCCGGGGGCGGATGCTGTCGACCGTCGGGGCTGCTCCTCGACTCTTCTAGGGCGTCAGGTACCCAGCGCTCATTCTCGATATCCACCTGACGTGCGGAAATAACGGCAAAGGCCGCTACTCTTGCACGTTCGCCCTGGGCTGTGGGGCCGGCCCGTCCGATCCGGCCGGGTACTCCTGAAGCGGAACGAGATCCTCCGACCAGGCTGAAAGCACTGGCGTGAGGACCCCGCCAAGAGTCTTCGGCCTCGTCACCGCGGATGGACTCCTGACCAGCGCCAGCTGTCCAGTTCCAGCTCCACCTCGGCGAACGTCTCGGTGCGGTGCCCCTGATCCACGCCTTCCTCGTCGGCGTAGGCGGGAACCGTGCGGTCGCCGACGCGGCCGGCCTTGTAGCGTGCGCGGCGGGTGGGTCGGAGGACGTCCTTGTCGGTGAGGGGACGCGAGGGCCTCGTCCCAGACGATCTGCTCCGGTGGCCATCGGGCAGTCCGGCTCGAGGGCGAGGAGGCCCGCTCGTGTGAAAGTTTCAGGGGCGGTTGAGAGTGCGGCTGATCGCTGGCCAGCGGCGATGCCTTCCGGCCCGATCGGTGGGGACAGGTCGCATTGACGGCGAGGAAAGCGCTTTCCTACTGCCGGGCGTGGCGCCCCCGACCAGCACCCCCAGTCCGACCTTGCCACTGCGCCCGCCCGGCGGCCGGCTCCTCGCCGACGACGTCGAGGACGGCACGCGGCCTTGTGCACTGTCTCGCCGCAGGAGAACACCGCCGTACCGGTCACCGGGTGGCACTGGCCGCGGTCTCCGCTGAACCGCCCGCCGGCCTCGGTCACGATCAACGACAGCGGCGCGAAGTCCAGAAAGCCGTCATGGATCGGGGCTCACCTCTGTTCCGCGGCGGCGCGGGCCGACCTGTGCGCTGCCGGGCGAGTGAGATCCGCACAGCTCATGGCCCGGGCCGGGGCGTCAGGCGGATGATCGGCAGCTCTCGGTCGGTCTTTTCCTGGTACTGGGCGAAGCGGGGTGCGGCGGCGGTGATCTGCTGCCAGGCCTGTTCGCGTTCGGTCCCGTGGAGCTGCTCGGCGGTCACGGCGATCGTGCGGCCCTCGACCTCGACCCGGACCTGGTCGGGGTGAGCGGCGATGTTGTAGTACCAGGCCGGGTTCCCCGAGGCTCCAGCGGCTGAGGCCACGATCAGGTAGCTGCCGTCCGGGCCGGGGAACCAGCCGACCGGCGTGGTGCGCTCGGAGCCGCTTTTGCGGCCGACGGTCGTCAGGACCAGGGCGTTGAAGCCCATGAACGTGCCGCCGCCCTTACGGCGGATCCGCCTGGCCATCAGTTTGTTCAGCCAGCGGAACGCCCACCCGGACGGCTGGCGGGTGCCGCGGGTTCCGGCAGGGGTGTCGAAGCTCATGCGAGTCCTCCGTGACTTCAGGTCGTGGGTTAGCCGACCGGCTGTTGCGGAAGCCGAACGACAGCCACACGCTGTCGATGGCGTTCTTCAGGCCAGCGGGGATGCTGCGGTTGTATTCGGGGGTGACGACGATGAAGGCATCAGCTTTTGTCGTTCCAGGAGCGCACGATCGGTTCGGAGTAGGTCGGGTCGCTGGGGTCGCCGATCGTCGCGGGGTGCTCGGCGGCCAGTCCCGCAGGTCGGCGAGTTCGACCTCGAAGCCGGCGCGGGCGCGCGATGACCCAGGGTGCCACCAGGTCGGCTGCCCGGCTGGGGCGCGTGCTGCCGCCGCTATGCGCCAGGCTCGGGCGCGGGATCATGGACGGTGCGCCGGACCTTGATCTCGCGGTCGTGGTTGAAGGGCGCCCCTTCTAGGTTGAAGCTCCACGACAGCGTGGGGGTGATGCGCATGTAGGCGGCGGGCCCGAACTGGCCCTGTCGTTCGACGAGCTCGGCCTCGCCGTAGATGCGTAGGTAGCGCGGCGTCCACGGCTGAGCGGATACCAGGTCGTCGATGACGAGCGCGACCTTGGTGTTGCCGGCTTGCACGTTGCGGAACTTGCGGGTCCTGGCCGGGTCGATGCCGCCCACGTACAGGTGCGTCCCGTCGAACTCGAACCCGACCGGCACCACGTCCGGCTGGTCGTCGGCGGCGACGGTGGCGACGCGGGCCAGCCGCTGGGAGTGCAGGTAGGCGATCTCTTCGTCGCTGAAAGACACGTCCGGACCTCCTTGGCCGTAACCGGTGCAGAGTCGTCGTCGTTAACGAAGCGTACTGTACGCGGCATTAACTATATGCGACATGTACCATAACTTGGTGACCAAAACGGGGCAAACGATCACGGGGACGGACTCCGCAGCGGGACTTGGTTGCGCGAGTGACGGGCAGCGCGCCGGCGCGGGCGATCCGGAGATGGACGTCGCCACCGGACTGGTCCAGCTCACCGCCCTGGTGCAGGGCATCTACACGCGCGTCTCCGAACGCCACGACCTGACCCCCGTACAGGCCAAGCTCCTGTGCGTCCTGCTCGACGGTCCCCGAGGCATGGCCGATCTCGCGCGCTGCTTCGGCGTGGAGAAGGCGGCGCTCACCGGCCTCATGAACCGGGCGGAGCGGCGCGGGCTGGCCCAGCGATCATCGGTGCCGGGCGATCGGCGCGCCCTGCAGGTGACCTTGACCGACGCCGGCCACCAGGCGGCGATCGCCTTCCACGCCGAGGTGAGCGCGGAACTCGACCGGCTCATCGCATCCCTCAATGACGACGACCGCGAGCACTTCCGCAGCACGATGGCCGCGATCATCGCACGCTGCAGGACATCATCGTCCGCCTCGGACCGCCGCTTGTCCTGATCTGAGGCGATCGGGGGGGTGGTGGCAGCGCTCCGCTGCCAGGCCGGATCGCTTTCGGCCCTGAGCCGACGGCTCAGGTGAGGGTGGGGTAGTCGGTGTAACCGCGGTGGTCGCCGCCGAAGGACGTGCTGCGGTCGGGGGTGTTGAAGGGACCGCCGGCGGCCAGGCGGGCGGGCAGGTCGGGGTTGGCCAGGAACAGGGCTCCATAGGAGATGAGATCGGCGGTGCCGTCCTCGATCAGGCCGAGCGCGTCGGGACCGGTGGGCTCCATGCCGGTGAACGGGTTGAGGATGAAAGCGCCGGGCCAGTCCTTGCGCAGCCGCAGCACCAGGTCCCGGACGCCGGGTGCCTCCATGAGGTGCAGATAGGCCAGGCCGATCGGAGCGAGTTCCCCGACCAGGGCGCCGGACGTCTCCTCCAGGTCGTCCTCGGCGATGTCGTTGTAGGGATTGCCCGGGGACAGGCGGATGCCGGTCCGCGCGGCGCCGATGGCGTCGGCGACCGCCGAGGCGACCTCGACGGCGAACCGGATCCGGTTGGCCGGGCTGCCGCCCCAGACGTCGGTGCGCTGGTTGGCGCCGGAGGCGAGGAACTGGTGCACCAGGTAGCCGTTGGCGCCGTGGATCTCCACGCCGTCGAAGCCGGCGCGGATCGCGTTACGGGCGGCGGCGGCGAAGTCCGCGATCGTCTCGGCGATCTCCTCTTGCGACAGCTCCTTGGGCGTCAGGAAGTCCTTCGGCCCCTCATGCGTGTAGACCTGGCCGCCCGCGGCGATCGGGGATGCCCCGACCGGGTGCATCCCCGCGGGCAGGAAGTCGGTGTGCCCGACCCGGCCGGTGTGCATGAGCTGCGCGAAGATCACACCGCCCTGGGCGTGGACGGCGTCGGTCACCTTCCGCCACGCCGCCACCTGCTGCGCCGAGTGCAGACCCGGGGTGTCCGGATAGCCCTGGCCGACTACGGACGGCTGGGTGCCCTCGGTGATGATCAGCCCGGCGGACGCGCGCTGGGCGTAGTAGGTCGCCATCAGCTCGGTCGCGGACGCGCCGGGGCCGTAGGCGCGACTGCGGGTCATCGGCGCCATCACGATGCGGTTGGCCAGGCGGGTGCCGCCCAGCTGGTAGGGGTCGAATACGGAAGTCATGATCACTTTCCTTGTCCTCGAAGAAGACCGCCGGTCAGGGCGGCCGTAGGCCATGACAGCGCTCAGTCGCTGCGATTGCCTGCTCGAACAAGTAAGTACAGTAGTTCATTCCCGAGGCTGCGCAGCCGGTGCCGCTAGCACTCGAATCTTCCGGGAAGCTCCATCCTCCGCGCACAACAATTGGGATGGCGTTAGACTTGTGCTTGTTCGAGCATCTATCGGATGGTTGCGAGGTGACCCACGTGGGCAGACCGAAGGACGCGGGATCCGGCGAGGCCGCGGAGGTGGCGTATGCGCCGCTGCCCGCCTCGGTTCAGGCGGGGCCGATGAACCACGCAATCGTCCGCGTCGCACGCCTGCACCGCATGCTCGCCGCCCAGCTCCTGCGCCGCGTCGGCCTGCACCCCGCCCAGGAGCTGGTCATGATGCAGCTGTGGGACCACGGCCCCCAGCGTCAGGTCGACCTGGTCCGGATGCTCGGCTCCGACGCCGCCACCATGACCCGCACGGTCCAGCGCCTGGAACACGCCGGGTTCGTCCGCCGCAAGCCCAGCCCCACGGACAAACGCGCCACCATCATCGAGGCCACCCCCGCCAGCCAGGCCGTCCGCCGGCAGATCGAGGACATCTGGACCGAGCTCGAAAGCGCCACAGCCGCCGGCCTCACCCCCGACCAGCAGGCCGAAGCCCTCAAAGTCCTCCAGCAGGTCGAAGACAGCCTCGCCCGCGCCATCTCCAGCTAAGACCTCCGACCTCCGCGTACCGGCCGGGACGCGCTCTTCCCGCTGCATCCGCTGGCTCTGGGGCGGTTCGGCGGCTCATCGCGCAGCCCCATGCTCTGGAACGCCACCGGTGGCATTCGCCTGATTGACACCATGGACAACATCACGTCACGTTGTTACGTTCGAGTGACAGTTGACAGCGGTGTCAATCCTTGTCCCCCCACGAGGAGCGGAGATCGTTGATGGTGTCACGACGCAGTTTCCTCCGGGCGAACGGCGTGGTCCTCGCGGCCGGCGGTCTCGGCCTCACCCTCCAGGGCCCCGCCGCCGCGAGAACCAGCCCCACCACCCCCCTCCTTCCGAACTTCGGCCGTCCCTCCCACCTCGACTTCGCCGACATCAGCACCCTCCACGGCAACGACCAGTTGCTCCTGACCACCCTCCAGGGCGTCGTCAACCGCCGCCGCCCGCGCCTCTACTTCAACTACGACGCCGCCGGCTACGACCAGCGCTGGCTGTCCAGCACCGGCGCAGCGGTCACCCGCCA
>NZ_JBFAMX010000165.1:0-19182 GCF_040659615.1 Nonomuraea sp. NPDC049784 | reverse complement strand
GGCGACGCGGCCACCGCGCACCGGCCCCGGGCGACGCAGCCGCTGGTGGAGCTGCTGCTCCCGGGCACCGGGCGGGCGCGCGCCTCGCATCGCTTCTCCCAGACGGCGGTCGGCCGGCACCTCGCCTATCTGGGCTGCGACCAGCGCACGGACGGGGCGTGGCACGTCCTGCGGGTGCACCTGCACGACGCGGAGAGCGGGCTGGACGCCGAGGTGTTCCTCCGCTCGGCGGACGGGGTCGCCGCGTTCCAGTCGTGGACAAAGGTGACCAACCGCGGTCAGGAGCCCGCGCTGCTGCTGGGCGTCACGTCGTTCGCCGCCGCCTTCGCGGGGTCGGTGGACTCCACCGACGTGGTGCGGGCCGACAGCGAGTGGCTGGGCGAGAGTCGCTGGGTCCGCGAGGCCCTCCGGACGCAGGCCGTACCCGATCTGCACCTGCCTCTTCACGGGCAGGACGGCCGCGGCCGGCTCGCGGTCGTCAGCACGGGCACCTGGTCGACCGGCAGCCACCTGCCCACGGGCGGGCTGATCGACCGCGACAGCGGGCAGGCGTGGCTGTGGCAGATCGAGCACAACGGTCCCTGGCGCTGGGAGGTGGGCGAGCGGCTCGACGACCCGTGCGTCGCGCTGCTCGGCCCGACCGACATCGACCACCAGTGGCAGCATCGGCTCCACCCCGGGGAGTCGTTCACCACGGTGCCCGTGTCGATCGCGGTGTCCGGCGACGGCCTGGAGGGCGCGGCTGAGGCGCTGACCGCGCATCGGCGGGCGATCGTCCGGCCGCACCCCGACCGGGAGCGGCTGCCGGTGGTGTTCAACGACTACATGAACACGGTGTCGGGCGACCCGACCACGGCCAAGCTGCTGCCGCTGATCGACGCCGCCGCGTCCGCGGGGGCCGAGGTGTTCTGCGTGGACGCCGGCTGGTACGACGACGACGACACCTGGTGGGACAGCGTCGGCGAGTGGCAGCCGTCGCAGACGCGGTTCCCGCGCGGCATCGAGGAGGTGCTCGGCCGCATCCGGGAGCGCGGCATGGTGCCGGGCCTGTGGCTGGAGCCCGAGGTGATCGGGGTACGCAGCCCCATGGCGGACAAGCTGCCGCCGGAGGCGTTCCTGCAGCGCGGCGGCGTACGCCTGGTCGAGCACGGCCGCTACCACCTCGACCTGCGCCACCCCCGCGCGGTCGCGCACCTGGACCAGGTCGTGGACCGGCTGGTGGAGGAGCTGGGCGTCGGCTACTTCAAGCTCGACTACAACATCGACCCGGGAGCGGGCACCGACCTGGACGCCGACAGCGCCGGAGACGGGCTGCTGGCCGGCAACCGGGCCCACCTGGCCTGGCTGGAGGGCGTGCTCGAGCGCCACCCCGGGCTCACGCTGGAGAACTGCGCGTCGGGCGCCATGCGCATGGACTACGCGATGTTGTCCAGGCTGCAGCTGCAGTCCACCAGCGACCAGCAGGACTTCCGGCTCTACCCGCCGATCGCGGTGTCGGCGCCGATGTCGCTGCTGCCCGAGCAGTCGGCCAGCTGGGCCTACCCGCAACCCGACATGTCGGACGAGGAGATCGCCTTCACGCTGTGCACCGGCATGCTGGGGCGGCTCTACCTGTCCGGCCACCTGGACGGGATGAGCGCCGCGCAGCTCGAGTCCGTCCGCGACGCCGTACGCGTCCACCAGGAGATTCGCGCGGACCTGGCCCGCGCGACGCCGCTGTGGCCGCTCGGGCTGCCGCGCTGGGACGACGGCACGGTCGCGCTGGGACTACGTGCCGACGACACCACATACGCTGGCGTCTGGCGGCGGGATGATGCGTGGTCCGTACGGCTCGACCTGCCCCACCTGGCGGGCCGTGCGGTCGAGATCGACGTCCTTTACCCGCGGCACCTGCCGGACTGGGATCGCGACTGGCAGCCCGGCCCTGGCGTGTTGACGCTCACGTCCCGTGGCGAGGAGCCCCTCTCCGCCCGGATCTTCCGCATCCGCACCGCCTCATGAAAGAGACCACCATGAAGACGAAATGGACGTCCGCCGCCGCCGCGGCGACGCTCGCGCTCGGGCTCGCCGCGTGCAGCGACCCCTCGGTCGAAACCTCCTCCTCCGCCCCCGCCGCCGCGACCTGGGCCGACCCGACCGCGAAGCTCGACGGCGTGAAGCTGACGATCTGGGCCGCCCAGAACAGCAACACCGCGCCCAAGGCGGTCATCGCCGGATTCCAGCAGGCGACGGGCGCGACGGTCGAGGTCGTGACGATCCCGGACCCGTACGAGCAGGGCATCCAGACCAAGGTCGCCACCGGCGACAAGCCCGACCTGGCGTTCTGGCAGCCGACCGCGTCCATGCTGACCGCGATCAACGCCAAGGCCAACCTCCAGCCGCTGAACGACGCGCCGTGGCTGTCGCAGCTGTCGCCGGACCTGAAGGACATCACCGGGATCCTGGACGGCACCCGGTACGCGGCCCTCGTCACGAGCCCCGCGGTCGAAGGCGTCTACTACAACAAGGAGGTCTTCGCCGCCAACAAGATCACCAGTACGCCGAAGAACTTCGACGAGATGGTGGAGCTGGCGCGCACGCTCAAGGGCAAGGGCGTCACGCCCTTCTTCGAGATGGCCGGCGACAAGTGGGCGACCCAGTGGTGGGTGCAGGTCCAGCTCGCCGACGCGGCCAAGGACGGCCTGTGGGAGCGGATCAACACGGGCAAGGAGACGTTCAACAGCCCGACCGTGGTCGGGGCGATCAAGAAGTACAAGTCGCTGATCGACGAGGGGCTGTTCAACTCCGACATCAAGACCGCGAAGTTCGAGGACCAGGGCGCGGCGCTGCTGTCCGGCAAGGCCGCCATGGCCGTGCAGGTGAACTCGTTCTTCGGGCAGCTCCAGGCCTCGGCGGACACCGCGACGCTGAACAAGAAGATCGGCTTCTTCCCGATCTCGCCGTCGGGCAACGTCGGCACGTTCATCCCCGACCAGTCCAACGCGCTGGTGGCGTTCAAGACCGGTGACGCCAAGCGCGAGGCCGCGGCGCGGCAGCTCCTGGCGTACTGGATGGGGCCCGGCTACAAGGACTTCGTCGCCGACCGCAGCACCGTCTCCCTGGAGCCGTCAGTGCCCAGCCCGGCGGGCGTGCCGCAGGCGCTGCTCGACGTGCACGCCTCGCTGCCCACCGCCGTCGGGTCCATGCAGGCGCTGGCGGTGGCCAACCCGGACCTGTACCTGAACCTGGCCGACATGATCAACGGGACGTTGACGCCGGAGAAGGTCGCCTCGGCCACGCAGGACCAGTTCGCCCAGCTCGCCAAGGCGGCCGGGGCGAGCGGTTTCTGAGGAGTTCCACATGCTGACCACCACCACCGCGCGGCAGACCGTGCCGCGCCGCACCACGAGTCCCGGACGTCCCGTCGTCCGGCGGCGGACGCACCCCATGTGGTTCATGGCTCCGGCGTTCGCCATCCTGCTGGTGTTCTTCTTCCTGCCGACGGTTTTCAACTTCGTCTACGCCTTCACCGACTGGTCGGGCTTCAAGAGCTCGATCAGTCCCGTCGGGCTGGAGAACTTCACCGACCTGGCCTCCAACGGCACGCTGTTCCGGTCGCTACGGGTCACGGTGGTGTACGCGGTGCTGGTGGCGGTCTTCCAGAACGCGTTCGGCTTCGGCCTGGCCGTGCTGCTCGAACGCGACACCCTGGTCAACCGGGTGGCCAGGGTGTTCTTCCTCATCCCCGTGCTGATGTCGGCGCTGGCCGTCGGCTACATCTTCCAGGCCCTGCTCAAGCCCACCGGCGGCCTGAACCAGCTCCTCGGGATCGACTACGCCTGGCTCGGCGACACCACCTGGACGATCGTGGTGGTCGCGCTGATCCACGCGTGGAAGTGGATGGGGCTGTCGATGCTCATCTACCTGGCCGGGCTGAAGACCATCCCTGAGGACATCGTGGAGGCCGCCCACATCGACGGGGCGTCGCGGTGGCGTACGTTCTGGACGGTCCGCTTCCCGCTGCTGGCGCCCGCGATCACGTTCAACGTCGCCACGGCGCTGCTGGGCTCGATGAACGGCTTCGACGTCGCCCAGGCCACCACCGGCGGCGGGCCCGCCCGCACGACCGAGATCCTGAACATCTTCATCTACCGCACCTTCGGTCAGGGGCTGTTCGCGCAGGCCACGACGATGAGCCTGGTGCTGTTCCTGCTGGTGGCCCTCATGGCCTTCCCGGTCATCTACGTCCTGCGCAAGCGGGAGGAGGTCCTGTGAGCGAGCTGAGTGATGTGAGCCTTTTGAGGCGGCTGCAGCCGGCCGTCGCGCTCGTCCTCGTGGTGGCGGCCATCGGCACCCCGCTGTGGCTGGTGCTGGTGACGGCCGCCAAGTCCCAGAGTGAGGCGCTCCAGCCGGACCTGTCGCTACCGTCCAAGTGGCACCTCCTGGAGAACCTGGGCCAGGTGTGGGCCGACGGCAAGGTGCTGCAGGCGTCGCTGGGCAGCCTGCTCGTCGTCGTGCCGTCGGTGGTGGGGGTGCTGCTGTTCGGGTCGATGGCGGCATGGATCCTGGCCCGGCGCTCCAGCCGGATCAACGCCGTGCTGTACGCGCTGGCGATCAGCGGCATCGTGCTCCCGCCCGCCGTCGTCACCGTCGTCCTGCTGCTGCGCCAGCTCGGCCTGGCCGGGACCGCGGTCGGGATGATCGGCGTCTACATGGGCATCTACATGTCCACGGTGATCTTCTTCGTCACCGGCTTCGTGCGTACCATCCCCGTCTCGCTCGAAGAGGCGGCGCAGCTCGACGGGGCGAGCCCGTTCAGGGTCTTCTGGCTGGTCGTGCTCCCCTTGCTGCGCCCGGTGCTGGCCACCGCCACCATCCTGGTCTGCCTGTACGTCTGGAACGACGTCTTCTACGCCTTCTTCGTCATCGGCGGACGGCTGGACACGCTCCCGCTCAACCTCTTCCGCGTGGCGAGCGCCGGGCTCTACCTCAACAACTGGCACCTGATCTTCGCGTACGTGATCCTGATGAGCCTGCCGCTGGTCGTGGTCTTCGCCGTGGCCCAGCGGAAGATCATCTCGGGTATCACCAGCGGGGCTGTCAAATAGTAGTTGTACCATTACTGTCTGTGAGCAGTAGAGAGCCTGAAATACCCGTGGAGCCCGGTTTGGCCGACCCTGGCTTGGCCGGGCCGGGTTTGCCGGCGCGTCGTGGCCCGCGCCCGGCCACCACGACCGGCATCCCGCACCAGCAGCTCGACCAGATCGCACCAGTCGAGCTGCAGGAGAACCTGTGGCGCCGCATGTCCGCCCTCGCCCACGTCCACACTGGCACCAGCGTCATCTCACTGCCGGAGACACGGGCGCTGCACCTGGATCCGGCGTACGCGTACGGGCCGAGCTCGGCGTTCTTCCAGGACAGCACGGAGTTCGCCCACCTCCACGGGGACCACGACGGGAGCCTGCACGCCCTCCTGCCCGAGGGAGAGGCCGCCGAGGTCGTGGCGAAGGGATGGGCCGAGTTCCACCCGGCGGTACACGAGGGCCGCCACCCACCGACACTGGTGATGCTGTACGGACCTCGGAACGAGGCGGACCTGGAGACGGTGTGGCAGTTGGTACGCCGCAGCCACGCCTTCGCATCGGGACAGTAGGTGGACACAAGCGCTGCTGATCGCATCAACCCCCGATAGTGCGCTGACACACGCCGTTCGGCGGCATCGATGTAGTCGCGCAGGGCACCCGCCGTGCTTCAGCGCTGGGCCGGCATGGGGCGGTGAGGGCTGGTGGGGGTGCCGGCCGAGCCGGCGAGCAGGCGCAGCGTATGGTCGGAGGGGCTCGCGGGTTCGGCGCTGTAGACGCCGAGGGTCTGATCGGGGTCGCCTGCCACGGTCAGGGCTTCGTAATGGAGGGTGAGATCGCCGACCAGCGGGTGGTGGAAGTGTTTGGTGCCGTAGGTGCGGCGGCTGATGTCGTGGTCGGCCCACCATCTTCGGAAGTCGGGATCGCGCAGCGAGAGCTCGCCGATGAGTTGGCCGAGCTGGGGGTCGTGGGGGTGCTGGCCGGCGTAGAGGCGAAGGGCGGCGACGGTGGTGCGGGCGATGCCTTTCCAGTCGCGGTAGAGGGTGCGGGCGGCTTCGTCGAGGAAGATGAAGCGGGCCATGTTCCGCTCACGCTGAGGGAGGGCGTCGAAGTCGGTGTAGAGGGCCCGGGCGAGCCGGTTGGTGGCGAGGACGTCGGTGCGGCGCCCCACGATCAGGGCGGGGACGTCGGTCAAGGTCTCGAGGAGCCGGTAGAGGTCGGGGCGCACCCGCTGCGGCGGCAGGGGCCGGGGCCGGGCCCGCGTGGGTCTGGCCAGAGCGAACAGATGGCTGCGTTCGTCGTCGGTCAGTTGCAGAGCACGGGCGACGGCATTGAGGACGGCTTCGGAGACGTTGACGTCGCGGCCGCGTTCCAGGCGTATGTAGTAGTCGACGCTGACCCCGGCGAGCTGGGCGATCTCCTCGCGGCGGAGCCCCGGCACGCGACGGGTGGTCGGCTTGGGTGTCAGGCCGGCCTGATCAGGGGAGAGCTTCGCGCGGCGGGTGCGGAGAAACTCCCCGAGCTCGGTTCTCTGGGTGCCGGCCCCGGGCAGGTGGGCTTGCATGTCCTTCACGGTACGGCCCTCTCGGGGGTGGCTTCTGCAGTAGAGGGGTACTGGCAGACCCCCGGTATCCCTTGCTTGCCGAGGCCGGGCACGCCCGTGGCCGCGACGGGCGGGCCGGGCGGTGGTGCGGTCAGGCGGTGCCGCGGGCGGCGGCCAGCATGTCAAGGGAGACCTGCCACAGGAGGGCTGCCCTCTGCTGGTCGAGTGCGTAGCCGGCGACGCCACGGCGGATGCCCGCCTGGTGCGGGCCTGCCTCGTTGCAGTCCTCGAAGTATCGGCCGGTGACGCCAGCGACCAGCGGGGAGGCGGCGAGCAGGGCGGATGTGGCGGCGCCCTGCTCGATGTTCTTCACCGACACGCCGCTGCTCTGGCCGGGCTCGAAGGAGGCGGGGGCGTTGAGGGCCGAGCCGATGTGCCTGGCGAGGTTGGTGCCCGCGATCCGGCCGGGGTTCAGGGCGTTGACACAGATACCGTCACCGGCCCAGCGCTCGGCGGCTTCGACGGCGAACAGGATGTTGGCCGTCTTGGACTGGCTGTAGGCGGCCCAGGCATCGTACGGGTGGCGCTGGAAGTTGATGTCGCCGAAGAGGACGTC
Source organism: Nonomuraea sp. NPDC049784 (assembly GCF_040659615.1). Taxonomy (NCBI): domain Bacteria; kingdom Bacillati; phylum Actinomycetota; class Actinomycetes; order Streptosporangiales; family Streptosporangiaceae; genus Nonomuraea; species Nonomuraea sp. NPDC049784. Next base: position 11,963 of record NZ_JBFAMX010000165.1, on the reverse strand, counting down.
GCCGTTGATGTGGCCGACCGAACTGACGACCACCACCCGGGCGTCACCGGCGGCCTTGAGCGCCGGACGCAGACCGGTGGTGAGCGCGAAGTGGCCCAGGTGGTTGGTGGCGAACTGCAGCTCCCACCCTTCGGCGGTACGCGCCTCGGGACAGGCCATGACGCCGGCGTTGTCCACCAGGATGTGCAGCGGACCATGCCACGCGGCCACGAAAGCGGCGACCGACGCCTGATCCGACAGGTCGAGCGGTGCCGCCATGACCTGCCCGTTCCCCGTCGTGGCGGTGATGTCGGCAGCGGCCTTCGCGCCTGCTTCGGTGTTGCGGACCGCGAGGGTCACCTCGGCTCCAGCTGCGGCCAGGACCCGAGCGGTCTCCAGGCCGATGCCCGAGGAGCCGCCGGTGACGATTGCGCGGCGGCCAGTCAGAGCGACGCCAGAGACGACCTCCGCTGCGGTGGTCTGCGCGCCGAACGGGGTGACGATGCGTCCGTGCTCGGTCATGCCATCAGCCTTCCTGTGCGCCCCGCCGTCCAGGGCAGGGCCGAATCGTGTCTCCTTTCCAGACAAGCACCCGAAATCGCAGGCCACAGCGGTGGAAGGGGTCCTGCTCAACCGGGGTCCGGCAGTACCCGTTTACGACCACGCCGGTGTCGGCTCCGGCGTGGTGGAGTCGCATCCCTGAGAGTGCGGTGACACACGCCGTTCGGTGGCATCGATGTAGTCGTGCAGGACCTGGCGGGAGCGGATGAGCGTGTCGATGTGTTCGTCCAGCCCGTTCAGGCGTGCTCGTAGCGTGTCCAGGAGCTCCGGGCAGGGCTCGAGGTCCGGGGCCGCGCCGGTCGCGCAGGGCAGCATGAACCCGATTTCCTGCGTCGACAGTCCGGCCTCGAGCAGCCTCCTGATCTGGGTCACGGTCAAGATGGCATCGTCGGCGTACTCGCGGTAGCCGTTGGCGCCGCGGCCGGGCTCGAGCAGGCCCTGGGCCTCGTAGTAACGCAGCTGATGCGCGTGGACTCCGGTCCGCCGGCTCAACTCCCCGATCAGCACGCTCACTCCTCCTTGACCTTCATACCGGTATGAACGTTGAGGATTCTGCCATGACCACCAACCCCTCGAGGGAGCACATATGCAGAATCGCGTCGCCACCCGCACGCCCGTGACGGTCATAGGCCTGGGCCTGATGGGCCAGGCGCTGGCCGGAGCCTTCCTGCGCGACGGGCACCCCACCACCGTGTGGAACCGCACGGCAGCGAAGGCCGGACAACTTGTCGCCCAGGGCGCGAAGCTCGCCGACTCGGTCGGCGAGGCCGTCGCGGCCAGCCCTCTCGTGATCGTCTGTGTCTCGGACTACGAGACTGTGCACGAGCTCCTCGACCCACTGGGCGAGGTCCTCGACGGCCGGGTCCTGGTGAACCTGACCTCGGGCACGTCGCGGGGGGCCCGCGAGACCGCCGAGTGGGCGGCGCAGCGGGGCGGCGCGTACCTCGACGGCGCGATCATGGCCGCCCCTTCGGCCGTCGGGGCGGATGCCGTCATCCTCTACAGCGGGCCGCGATCGGCCTTCGACCTGCACGAACCGGCCCTGAGGAGCCTCGGCGCGGGGACGACGTATCTCGGCGACGACCACGGCCTGTCGTCGCTGTATGACGTGGCTGTGCTGAGCCTGATGTGGAACATTCTGAACGGCTTCCTGCATGGTGCCGCCTTGGTCGGCGCGGCGGGTGTGAACGCCACAACGTTCGCCCCGATCGCGACCAAGGGGATCGAAACCGTGAACGGCTGGCTGTCCGCCTACACACAACAGATCGACGACGGCACGTACCCGGCGTTCGATTCCACCATCGACACTCACCTGGCCGCGATGGAGCACCTCATCCACGAGAGCGAGTCCCTCGGCGTCAACGCCGAACTTCCGAGGTTCATCAAGGCCCTGACCGACCGGGCTGTAGCCGATGGACACGGCGGCGACGGCTACGCGGCGATGATCGGGCAGTTCCGCGAGCCCTCAGGGAGTCGGCCATGACCGCCACACCGTTCAACCCGCGCACGCTGCTCGCGGAAAGCCGGCTGGGAGTTCTCGCGACGATCAAGTCGGACGGCCGCCCCCAGCTTTCCCCCGTCATGCCCTTCTACGACCAGGAGGCCGATGTCGTCTACGTTTCGATGACCGAGGGACGAGCCAAGACGGCGAATCTGCGCCGGGACCCGCGAGCCGCTCTGGAGGTCACCAGCCCCGACGGCTGGGCGTGGGCCACCGCCGAGGGCACGGTGACCCTCACCGGCCCGGGAACCGACCCCCACGGTCCCGAGGTCGAGGCGCTGGTGCGTTACTACCGCATCGCCGCCGGGGAGCACCCGGACTGGGACGAGTACCGGTCGGTGATGGTGTCCGACCGCAGGGTGCTCATGGTGATGACGGTCGACCACGTGTACGGCGCCAAGATCCGCTGACAGCGCCCCGAAGCAGCTTCGTATGGCATCGCTTGCTCCATCATCGAATCATGGGCACCTGGGTTCACATTCGCGGCTGGCTGGAGTTCTACGGACAGCGACCGGCGGCCGAACGCATCATTCGCCAAGGCGAGACTCAAGGCTGGGCTTTCCCCGACGGGGGCTGGCTGGATGCCGTCTGTTACGCCCGCGCCGTCCGCGCCCATGAAGTCCATGAGGTGCTCGACCAGGTCCGCCGGATCGCCGCGCTTCCCGCCACCGATGACGACAACGACCGCGTCTGTGGCCTGTTCTTCGCCTTCCATGAAGTGGAAGGACAGAGCGAATGGCAGGTCCGCGACGGCGAGGTCGTCATCAACCCGGCCCCGCCGCGCTACGACTACTTGTGGAAATAGCCGCCCGCTCGGGCACCCTGGCACTATCCGTCCGTGTCGGCGCCGGGCGCGAGCTGGCATCCCTTGTAGCGTGGTGCCGATTCAGGCGTCCATCCTGGGAGCAGTCGCATGCGATGGCAGGTCCACTCGGAAAGGCCGCTCTACACGGACCCGTGGCTTGATGTCCGGGTTGCCGATGTGGAACTTCCGGACGGAAGGCATCTCGATCATCGGCTCATCCGCACCGCGCCCGGAGCGGGGGCGATCATCACCGACGAGCGGAACCGCGTGCTGCTCATCTGGCGGCACCGCTTCATCACCGACACCTGGGGCTGGGAAATCCCCATCGGCAGGATCGACGACGGCGAGGAGCCGATCGCGGCCGCCGCCCGAGAAGTCGAGGAAGAGACCGGCTGGCGGCCCGGCCCCTTGCGTCCGCTGCTCTGTGCCCAGCCGACCAACGGCATCTCCGACTCCGAGCACCACATCTTCCGCGCCGACAGCGCCCAGCACATCGGGCCGCCGATCGAGGCGTGGGAGGCGGAGCGCATTGAGTGGATACCGCTCTCGGACATCCGCCGCCTGATCGACAAGCGCGACATCGTGGGCGGGACGAGCATGAACGCGCTCCTCTACGTGCTCACCGACATATAGCTGTCAGCGGCCGTTCGCCCCGGGCTTGGCCTTGAAGCGCTCGTCGTCACACCCGCGCGCCGCTGCCCCGGTCGGCGGCCAGGGTGCGGACGGTCGCCACCACGGCGTCGCGGCGCCGGGCGAGGGCCGCCTTGTCGTCCTGTTCGTCGAGCACGAGGCGGCACAGCTGGGGGACGGCGAAGTTCCAGGCGACCAGCCCGAGCACGGTGAACATCCAGTCCTGGGCCGCGCGAGTGCGCTGCGGTTCGTCCAGCCCGGCGCCGACGCCCCCATCGACGAGGTCCCGTACGTTGTCCCGGTAGGCCGCGCGGCGTTCGTCCTCGCCCTGGACGGGACCCGCGCCGGCCTCCAGGGCCTCCCACAGCAGCAGCCTGATCAGCTCCGGGTGGTCCTGGTACCAGTCGAACAGCTGCCCGACGGACTCGGCCACCGCGCAGGGGTCGAGGGCATTGGAGTGGCAGACCTCGTCGACCTTGGCCCGCACCACGGCGCCGAACAGCTTGTCCTTGCCGCCGAAGTACAGGTAGATCGCCTGCTTGTTGGCCTTGGCCGCGGCGGCGACGCGCTCGACCCTGGCCCCCGCCAGGCCGTGCGCGGCGAACTCGGCGGCGGCGGCCTGGAAGATCCGCTGGCGGGTGGCCTCCGCGTCATAGCTCATGAACTGAATTAAACCATCCAGTTGACTTTCTGTGCGACACCCGCTTGGATCTAAACCAACCAGATGGTTTATTTCTGAGGAGACGCCATGTCCACCACGTCCACCGCTCCCGTGCCGGTCCGCTCCCCGCTGCCCACCGGCCTGGCCGACTCCACCGTCGTCGTCATCGGCGGCAGCTCGGGCATCGGTCTGGCGGCCGGTGTGCTGCTCGCCGGTGTGGGCGCCCGCGTCGCGCTGGTCGGGCGCGACCCGGCCAGGTTGGCGACCGCCGTGGAGCGCGTACGCGACGCGGCCCAAGCGGACTCGGTGCTCGGCGTGTCCGCCGACGGCACGGACGAGGACGCCCTGGCGGACGTCTTCGACCAGGCCGGCTCGGTCGACCATGTGCTGGTGACAGCCGGCGGCATCGGCGGCGGCGGACCGGTGACCGAGCTCTCGGCCGGCGACCTCCGCTCGGTCTTCGACTCCCGGGTCTGGGGCGCCTTCGCGGCCGCCCGGGTCGCGGCGACCCGGTTGTCCGAGGGCGGTTCGATCACCTTCAGCTCCGGCACCTACGCGATCCGTCCGGTCCCCGGGCTGACCGGTCCCCTGGCGGCCATCGGCGCCGTCGAGACCTTCACCAAGGCGCTCGCCGTCGAACTCGCGCCGAGGCGGCTGCGGGTGAACACCGTCCGCTTCGGCAGCTTCGACACGCCGCTGCTGCGCACGATGTCCGGGCTCGACAGCGACGCGGCGATCGCCAGAGCCGGTGAGCACACCCTGCTCGGACGCTTCGGCACCGCCGAGGAGGCCGCCGCGTCCACCCTCTTCCTGATGGCCAACAACTACGTCACCGGCCAGGTGATCACCGTGGACGGCGGGCAGAGCCTGGCGTGAGACGGAGCCGGCCGCCGGGATGAGGCGGGCTCGCCTGCTGCCGTTCGTCGCTGATTTCTGACCGCTCGCCGTAAAGATCTCCAATACTGCATACTGTATGTGGTACGCGTAACACGTGGCGACAAGATTCCTCGACCGTTCCCGTATCGTGGCGGCCCCGGGGTGGAGCCGGTGGCTGGTGCCGCCGGCGGCGCTCTCCGTCCACCTGGCGATCGGGCAGGCGTACGCGTGGAGCGTCTTCAAACCCCCGCTGGAGTCCTCGCTCCATCTGTCGGGCACGCAGAGCGCCCTGCCGTTCCAGCTGGGCATCGTCATGCTCGGCCTGTCGGCGGCCTTCGGCGGCACGCTGGTGGAGCGCAACGGGCCGCGGTGGGCGATGTTCGTCTCGATGGCCTGCTTCTCGTCCGGGTTCCTGCTGTCCGCGCTGGGCGTGGCCACCCGGCAGTACTGGCTGGTGGTGCTCGGCTACGGGTTCGTGGGCGGGATCGGGCTCGGCATCGGCTACATCTCCCCCGTCTCCACGCTGATCAAGTGGTTCCCCGACCGGCCCGGCATGGCCACCGGGATCGCGATCATGGGGTTCGGCGGCGGGGCGCTCATCGCCTCGCCGTGGTCGGCGCAGATGCTGGAGTCGTTCGGCCCGGGCACCGGCGGGATCGCCACCACGTTCCTCGTGCACGGCGTGGTTTACGCGTTCTTCATGTCGATGGGCGTGCTGCTGGTGAGGGTCCCGCCGGAGGGCTGGTCGCCACCGGGGTGGACGCCGCCCGCGGTCGCGGCCAGGCCGCTGATCACCGACGCGGACGTCTCGGCCCGCAACGCGATCCGCACCCCGCAGTTCTACTGCCTGTGGGTCGTGCTGTGCTGCAACGTCACCGCGGGCATCGGGATCCTGGAGAAGGCCGCGCCCATGATCAGGGACTTCTTCACGGGTACGGCCACGCCGGTCGCCGTGGGGGCGGCCGCCGGCTTCGTGGCGCTGCTGTCGCTGGCGAACATGACCGGCCGGTTCGTCTGGTCGTCCACCTCCGACCTGATCGGGCGCAAGAACATGTACCGCGTCTACCTGGGGGTCGGCGCGCTGCTCTACCTGGTGATCGCGCTGGCCGGGAACTCCTCGAAAGTGCTGTTCATCATGTGCGCGCTGGGCATCCTGTCCTTCTACGGCGGCGGCTTCGCGACGGTCCCGGCGTACCTGAAGGACCTGTTCGGCACCTTCCAGGTCGGCGCCATCCACGGCCGCCTGCTCACCGCGTGGTCCACCGCGGGCGTGCTCGGCCCGCTCATCGTGAACGCCATCGCCGACGCGCAGAAGGCCGCGGGCCGGTCGGGGCCCGCGCTCTACACGACCTCCCTCTTCATCATGATCGGGCTGCTGGCGGTGGGCCTGCTCGCCAACGAGCTGATCCGGCCGGTGAGCGACAAGTACCACGAGAAGCCCGCGGAGCCGGCGATGGAAGGGCAGGCGACATGACCCCGAGGCGGACCGCCCTGATGGTGCTGGCGTGGGCCTGGGTCGGCCTGCCCTTCGCCTTCGGCGTGTACGAGCTGGTGCTTAAGCTCACGCAGCTGGTGGGTTAACGGTCCATCGCGGCGCGGCCGGTCATGCGGACGGGTCGCGGAAGTAGTGGCCTTTGCCGAGGTCGTCGATGAGCCCGGGATGCGACGGCTGCCATCCCAGCAGCTCTCGGGTCAGCGCGCTCGAGGCCGGGGAGTCGCCCGCGAGGAGGGCGGCCAGCCAGCCGAAGTGCTCGCCCGCGTCCTCACGGGAGATCGAGACCACCGGCAGGTTCAGGTGCCTGCCGATCACTTCGGCGATGGCGTGGATCGGCACGCCTTCGTCGGCGATCGCGTGCAGGGCCGATCCCGCCGGGGCCTTCTCCAACGCCAGGCGGAAGAGGTGCGCGGCATCGAGTCGGTGCACGGCGGGCCAGCGGTTGGACCCGTCGCCGATGTAGCCGGAGACGCCCTTGTCGCGGGCGATGCCGACCAGGGCCGCCATGAAGCCGTTGTCTCCTTGGCCGTGCGTCGTCGGGGGGAGTCGCACGACGGACGAGCGGACATCGCGGGAGGCGAGGGAGAGCGTCATCTGCGCAGTGGCCTGCCGATCCCGCGGGCCGCCGCTCATATGCGCCGCCGAGTCCTGTCCGTGCCCGTCCCGTTCGGTCGCCACACGCCCAGGTGCGAGGCCGAGAACCCCGGAGGCGATGACGAGCGGTCGATCAGAGCCCGCGAGCGCCTCGCCGAGGGTCTCGACGGCGCGGCGATCCTCGTCCGCGGCGCCCTGGAAGTTTCCGGTGAAAGCGATGCCGTGGTTGAACGCGAGGTGGATCACGCCGTCCGACGCGGCAGCCGCACGCCGCAGGCCGTCGAGATCGTCAAGGGTGCCGCGATGCACCTGGGCTCCGGCCGCGGTGAGGGCGGCGGCCGAGGTGTCCGAACGTGCCAGGCCGGTGACCTGGTGGCCCGCGCCGATCAGTTCGGGAACGACGGCCGAGCCGATCCATCCGGACGCGCCGGTGACGAATACGCGCATGAGAAGTACTCCAAGCGGTCGATCGATGTCAGTGACTGCCATCAAGCTAGCACCGATGTCAGCCGCTGTCATCAAGTAGGATTCGACGCATGGGTCGATGGGAGCCGAACGCGCGGGGCCGGCTCGCGCAGGCGGCGATGGAGCTCTACGTCGAGCGCGGGTTCGAGCAGACCACGGTGGCGGAGATCGCCAGGCGGGCGGGGCTGACGGAGCGCACGTTCTTCCGGCACTTCGCCGACAAGCGCGAGGTTCTGTTCGGGGGCTCGCGCACACTGCAGGAGCACCTCGTGGAGGCCGTCGCCGAAGCGCCTGATTCCGCGGCACCGATCGACGCGGTTGCCGGAGCCCTGGAGGCCGCCGGCGCCGTGCTCCAGGAGCGACGCGAATACTCCCAGCAGCGTCAAGCCGTCATCGCCGCGAACGCGGAACTCCGGGAACGCGAGCTGATCAAGCTCGCGTCGTTGGCAGCGGCGCTGGCCGACGCGTTGCGCCGGCGCGGCGTCAAGGAGCCGGCCGCGAGCCTGGCCGCCGAGGCGGGGATCGCCGTCTTCAAGATCGCGTTCGAACGCTGGATCGGCGAGGCCGCCCAGGCAGACTTGCCGCGACTCATCCGAGAGTCATTCGTCGAGCTGAAAGCCGTGACCGCGGGCAGATGACCGGCGAAGGCAGACCGGGGTGCGACGCCGTACGGCCGCCCCCGGTCTCCAGCACCGGCACGTGTCAACCCAGCGAGATCCGGTCCAGGTCGGGCGCAGCGGCCGTGTCATTGTGGATCTTGATGGTGTTGGCGCCGGCCTTCAGCGTGACGGGCACGGACGTGGTGTAGGGGGTGTTGTTGCCCACGCCGCTCACCTTCACCTCGACCGGCGTCCCGCCGTTGACGGTTACGAAGTACGACCGATCTCCGTTGACCGTGAAGTCGATGAACAGCGTGTACTGGCGGGCCTCCGGCACCGCGACGTCCTCGAACAGCACGTAGGCGTCGGGGGCGCCGCCGAGGTTGCGTACCTTCTGGCCGCCGGAGCAGGGCGAGCAGCTCGTGATGCCCGCGCTGCCGAGCTGGTTGCGGGAGTCCTCGGCCTCGCGCACGAACACCCGGTCGGCGGGGCGCGGCCGTACCCGGACCTGCCTGGTGACCGTGTTCGAACGGCCCAGCACCTGGAACGCGGCCGTGATCGGGATGTCGGCCGGCGTGATGTCCTGGCCCGGCGGCGAGGTGAGGGTCCACGTGCCTTCCAGCGTCTGCCCGAGCCGCAGCGTGCCCGCCGTCACCGGAGCGCCCTCGGCCGTCCAGCCCGCGGGCGCGACCGGGGCGAGCCGCACCTGGTCGAGCGCGTCGTCGGCGTCGAGGCGGAGCTTCGCCGACACCTTCATCGACTGCTGCCCCGGGCCGGCCCACTGCAGGCCGCCCGGCTCGACGGTCATGGTCGTCTTGGGCACGTACGAGGCGGGCGGCAGCGGCGCCACCGCGAGGCGGTCGACGCCCGGCCCCTTGGCCGCGTCGCTGGACAGGGTGATCGTGTTGGCCCCGGCGCGCAGCGGCACCGGCAGCGCGGTGGAGAGCGGCACGTCCGCGTTGTCCCCCGGGACCTGGACGTCGACGGGAGCGGCGCCGTTGACGGCGACCTTCAGGGAGGTGGCCGCGGCGGCCGTGTGGTCGATCTGCAGCCGGTAGTCGCCCGCCGCCGCCACCGTGACGTCGCGGTAGCTGATCGCGTTACGCGGGCCGCCGCCGAGCCCGGCGACCTTCGCCCGGCCTGAGCACGCCTGGCACGGCTCGACCCGCGCCGCGCCCGAGCGGTACTGGCGCTCGGCCTCCAGCGGCAACTGGTCGCCGAAGGAGACCGGGGAGTCGTGCGCGACCCTGATCTCGTCGATCTGCAGCTCCTGGTAGAAGCGCGGCGCCTGCGCTCCGGCCCAGGTGTTGAGCACCTCCAGCTTGATGTGGCGGGCGCGCTGCTCGCCGAGGTCCACGAACTGCGTGCCGCGGGCACTGTGCATCGCGCCCGTGCGGACCGGCCTTCCCCAGTGCCGGCCGTCGTCACTCACGTAGACCCGGTAGTCCTTGATCCGCGCGGAGTCCTCGGGGCGCCCGAACGTCTCTCGCGCATACGTCGGCGACCATTCGCGCTGGCTGACCGCCAGATACGCGGCCTTGCGCACCCTGCCGAGATCCAGCGTCACCGACACGGGGAGCTTCGCGCCGCTGTCCCAGTAGACCTCATGGCTGCCGTCCACGAGCGCCCCGGCCGGGTGACCGTCGCGCGAGGAGGAGGCCGTGGCCTTGAGCGCGGACTGGTCATAGAAGTGCTGCTGCCCGGCCGTTTCCACCTTGAGGACGGTGTCGTACGTGTCCCACTTCGTGATGCCGAGGATCGTCAGATAGCCGCCGGACTGGCTGAAGCGCATCCGCTCGCCCGTACGCAGGTCGCTCACCCCGGTCACGCGGTAGCCGTTGTCGCGCAGCCGCACCAGGTCGGTGCTGGGCCTGGTCACCACGTGCACGTACTGGACCCTGCCGGTCGACGGCGCGCCGCCGCGCTCGACGGTGACGACGCCGTGCGCGCCGTCGTTCCAGAAGCCCGGCTGCATGCCCCCGTACATGTAGCCGCCGCCCTCGGTGCCCTGCAGGGACGCCTTGATCGGCGGGACCCACGTGGCCATGAAGTCGTTGAACTCCTCCTGCTGGGGCGGGAATCTGCCGTTGACCATCGGGGTCTCGGCCATCAGCGACTTCATCGACGAGCCGGCGTTGGTGATGTAGCGGCCGGTGCTGAGCCGGAAGTCCACGGGGTGGCTGCCGCCGTCGTACCACCAGTCGCCGGTGGTGGGCAGCTTGTAGTCGGCCTCGACGAGGCGCGGCATCGGGGTCCAGGCGGCCTGCGGGTAGTCGTAGGCCGGGGTCATGCCGGTCTTCTGCTCGTTGCTGACCGTGTCCATGATCGGGGTGTCCTCGTTGTTGTTGCTCAGCAACCAGGACGGGCGCTTCTCACGGATCTGCTCGTAGAGGTGGTTCTGCTCCCAGTGCTCGTTGTCGTTGTCGATCCAGAACCCCGCCAAGTCCGGATATTTCGCCATTACCTCGAAGAAGAGGTCATAGCTATACATGCCGAATCCAGCGCGGGTGGTCAGATCGACCTGCCGGCCCTTGTAGGCGGAGTAGGCGGCCGAGTCGAGCGTCTCGACGCCCTGCTCGTTGTGCCACTGGGGATCGTCGGTCATGTAGAGCATGACCCGTACGTCCTTCGCCTTCCCGGCGGTCACCAGCTCGCCGAGGAAGTCCCGCTTGGTGCTGCACGAGCCGGGGATCTCAGACGGCCACGGCCGCGCGTAGCCCAGCCTGCTGTGGAAGGCGGCCAGGACGATGTACGAGGCGCCCAGCTTGCGGGCCTCGTCCACCCAGTAGTCCGGGCTCCAGCCGCCTCCCGTGACGTCGCCTTCCCAGGCGGCGCAGTCGAGGTGGCGTGGAGCGGTGAACATGCCCCAGTGCAGGAACAGCCCGGCCGTGGAGTCGCGTAACCACTGCTGCCTCGGGTGCTGAATCTCCGCGCCGGCGGGCGCCGTGCCGAGGCTCACGATCACGGCGAGGACCAGTGCGGCCACGAGAGTACGTCGAAGTGTCATGGGCAAACCCCTCCAGACATCCGATGAATACAGCAGCCACAGGCCGAGGTCAAGGGTCTTGACGCGCGAACGCGCGAAGTGATCCTATGACCGGTGATAGGAAAGTTTCCTAATGGAGAGTCGATGCGATTACTCACCGCGACCGCTCTGACCGCCGTACTGCTCCTTCCCGCCCTCCCGGCTTCGGCCGACCCGGTGGAGTCGGGGCCGTGGACCGAATACTCGCCCACGTTCACCGTCCAGGAGCGGGGTTGCGGCGACGTCAGCGACCTGACGTTCAAGCTGACCTGCTCGACCGGCAGCGACGACCAGCGGGCCGAGCGGCGGTACGCCACCTACTCCAGCGGCACCCGACAGTTCGAGGGCTACTTCAAGATCACCAGCCTGCCCGGCACCCGGATCAGCCTGAAGCAGACGTTCAAGACGACGGGGCCCTTCTTCATGCTGGCCGTCGAGCGCGGCGGGCGGCTGTACGCGGTGCACGGCGGCGACACGATCGCCACGGGCGCGACGATCGGCACCACGGTCCGCGTCAACACCGTCCACGTGGTCGGCAGCGTCCACCGCACGTACATCAACGGGTCGCTGAAGCACACAGTGTCCAGCGAGAGCGGCAGCTTCTACGACAAGTTCGGCGCGTACCGGACGGCCAGCGGTCAGGGGCCCGCCACGGTCGAGTGGAGCGGCATTCGCTTCTGGCGTAAGTAGGGGGCGATGAGGGCCCGGATGGCGTTGGTGCTGATGGCGCCGGTCCTGGTGGCCGCCGCGTGCGCGGCCCCACGGCAGGTGC
>NZ_JBFAMX010000164.1:0-19409 GCF_040659615.1 Nonomuraea sp. NPDC049784 | reverse complement strand
GCAGGCGATGAAGGGGGCGGCGAGCCCGGCGACGCCGACGGAGGAGATGTCGCCCGACGAGACAGAGAACGAGTCCCCGGCGGAGACGGGGAGCGCCGGCGCAGCTGGCCGCCGCCGCGTTCGCGGAGAACCTGCCGCGCCTGGCCGATGGCTCCTACCGCGTGCACATCCACGACGGCCTCGAGGACACCGAGCTGGGCCGCGTATACCGCTCCGGTCGCCGCTGGCAGGCCCTCGCCCCCGACGGGCGCGTCGTCGTGCACCGCGCCGCCCCCCGCATCGAGGCCGTCGACCAGCTGCTCGCTACTCCCGGCCTCCTCTTCGGCGACCCTGCCGACACCGTCCTCCACGACCTATGATCCAGCCCTGCCCCGCCCTGATTGACAGGTATTCCTGTCAACTCCCGGGAAACCACCCACGGCTTGCCTGTCTCCAGTCTCCCGACCGTGACCGGCGTCGTCTCCGCAGGCATTGGCCAGTGACAGCGCTGTAGCCCTCTCGCCATCAGCGCTGTAGAGCTTCATCATCTACGCTGTAGATAGCTACAGCGCAGACGCCGAATAGGAGCCGTAATGCCGCAGCACAAGCTCCAGCCTGTCGCCAACGGGCTGAGAACCGACCACCCCATCCCTGACTTGCCCTTCGTCGACGACGCTCACATCCCCATCGACGATCCCCATGCCGTGGAAGCCATCGGCCGCCGCCACGGCACTGGCACCTGGGGACGCCACGACAGAACCCGCGACGGCGGCTGGGTCACCTTCACCACCGATCCCGTCCGCAAAGATCTCGCCTGGCTGATCCGCTGGCATCCCCAGCATGGCCGCTCCGTCATCCTCTACCGTGACGCCGACGTCGCCGGCGCCCACATGGACTACCTGGACACCGCCCAGCTCTTCCGCGCCGGCGGCTACTGGTGGGACGGCACCACCTGGTACCGCCCATCCCAGATCTTCGACCGGGCCAGCGAGGAATACGTGCGCCGCCGCGTCCCGGCCGCGACCGACGTCACCGCCACAGACCTCCTGCAGAACGGCGACGCCGACGCCGGCAATGGTCACATCCTCGACATCGACCAAGTCGACCTCGACACCCCTTACCAGGGCCGCTGGCTGGACGACCTCGCCGCCTGGGCCGCCCACCACCAGACATCTTCTGCCTCGCCCAACGTGGTGAAGCTCTCCGCGCCCGAACTCACCGCCGACCAGCTCGTCAGCCTCACCCAGATGGCCCAACTCGCCGGCGTCGCCCCCTCCACCCTGCGCGCCTACGTTTCCCGCGGCGAAGGAGACGTCCCCCAGCCCCAGGCCACCGTCAGTGGCCGCAACGTCTGGGCCCGCCCCGTAGCCGAGGAATGGGTCGAACGCCGCCACCGCTCCTCAGAAAGCCTCGATGAGGCCGTCTCCGCCAAGGTAGGCGCGGCCTCGCTGCCCATCGGCGTGGCCGAACTGTGGAAGAGATTCACCCGCGTATTCACCTCGGCCCTGTGGGACAACCCCGACCGCCGCAAACGCTGGGCACTGCGCTGGCGCGCCCAGCACGCCGTCGAACAAGTCGCTGAAGAACTTGGCTGGGACGTCGCCGCCAGCCTGAATGCGATCATCCCCACCGAGGATCTGGCCATCACCATCCGCCACGCCGTCCTCGACGAGTTCGCCACCGGCCAGCAGCTCCACCGCAACATCCACGAATACGACCGCCAAAACGCCGTCGCCGCTGGAAAGCCGGAGCCCCCATACAAGGACCCACCCCACTACGGCATCGTCCACTACGTAGCCCGCATGCTCGACTGGCTCATCCGCCACCACCCCTCCACCGCCGCCTACACCATCAGCGAGATCATCGGAGAAGCAGAGCGCCGGCTCGGGATTTCCCGGGAGGTGACCGAGGGTTCCCTGGCCACCGCCCTGGCCCTCGATGGAGAGCTCGATGAGAAGACCCGCGAGGACTTCCTGGAGCGCGTCTTCACCCCAGCCTCACCCAACGACGACTGAGGCCACGAGCCGACGCAAGAGGCGTAAGAGCCCTCGGAGACATCGCTTTGGGCCCGCCGCCGACGTCGTGCTTCACCCAGGCCGATGAGCAGGCGTACCGCGGCGCACCGTTGACCGGCTGAATGGCATGTGGGCGCTCGGTAACTCGGTCGCCAGATTCCTCTACGACGGCGGCCCGAGCAAGCCGCCCAGCGCACACTGAACACACGACCCAACAGGAGAGTCAGATGCCGCTGATCCCCAGCGAGTACAGCCGCGCGGACCTGCAGAAGATTGTCCGTGACGAGAGCGCGAACGCTGCCCGGCGCTCCGAGAAGGGCCACACGTGGGCCGCCAAGCAGCACCAGGACAACGCCGACGAAGCACGCGAGATGATCGAGGCCCGCCACCCCGCCACCCCGCCACCCCGCCACCGACCTGAGCGTGCCCGCGCTCGCCGCGCGGGCCGGGATGAGCGAGCGCCACTTCTCCCGCGTCTTCACCGAGCAGACCGGCCTGTCACCCGACCGATACGTCGAGCGAAGCCGGGCCGAGGCCGCCAGGCGGCTCCTGGAGGTCACCGGCCATCCGCTGGACAGGGTGGCCAGGGAGTCGGGGCTCGGCACGCCGGAGACCCTCTACCACGTCTTCCGCCGCCACTGGCGGATCTCACCTGGCGACCGCCGTCGCAGGTTCCATTGAAGCGCTCCTCACGACTAAGGTCGGGGGATTCCAGCCAGCTCGGGCTCCGTCTGCGCGGTGGTCTGGGCTGCTGTTGCTTGGCGGTTGGCCTTCCGGCCCACGCGGTTGCGTGGTTTGCGCGCCCCAGCTCGTACACCCGGTCCGGGCTGCACGAACTCCGCCCTCCCGGCGGTGAGGATGTTCTTGGCGGCGTTCACGTCGGCGTGCTCGGTGTGGCCGCACGAGGTACACCGGAAGACCGCTTGGCTCTCGCGGGACTTACGATCCACCATCGCACACACGTTGCACGTCAAACTCGTGTACGCCGGGTTGACAGAGATCACGCAGGTGCCCGTGTAGCGGGCCTTGCCGCGTGTGGCCAGCTCGATCCGGTGCCAGCCCTTGTCCAGGATGGACCGGTTCAGGCCGGACTTGCTCGCAGCCCCGTTGGGCAAGAACGCGCCCGGCCGCTCGGGGTCTGGCCTGGGTGCTACCCCGGCGGTCATGTTCTTGGTCGCCAGGGCCTCCAGCACGATCAGCTCGAAGCTCGTGGCCAAGGAGTGGGCGGTCTTGGCGGCGAAGTCAGCGCGGCGACGCCGTACCTTCGCCAACGCCTTGCCGAGCTTGACGGCAACATGCTTACGCCGGGCCGAGCCCTTCTGGGCGCGGGCCAGGCGACGCTGAAGCGTGGCGGCGTGCTCGACCTCCCGCCCGCGGGCGAACACCTGGTGGTGGAAGAGCCCGTCGGAGCGAGTGACGACCTTGGCCACGCCCCGGTCGATGCCGACCGCGCTGCCCGGGTTGGCATGCCGCTCGGGTGTGATCACGCCGTCCTCGACGAGGAAACTGACATACCAGTGGTTGCCGTCCCGGCTGACGGTGGCGTTCTTGACCGTCCCGCCCAGCGGGCGGGTGATGCGGAAGCGGACCCAGCCGAGCTTGGGGAGTTTCGCCCGCGCCCAGCGCCGATTCAACCGCTCGATGACGATCTTGGCGCCCTCGGGGAACCGGAAGCTGGGGGCGCTCCTGGCCCTGGATTTCCAGCGGACCTTCCACGTCCCGTGCCGGGAACACGCCTGGTCCAGGTCGATGAGCGTCTGCTGAAGGCAATGGCCGGGCACCTGTGCCAGCCACTCGAACTCGCCCTTGGCCTCAGCCAGTTGGCGGGCCTGCTCGTGGTAGCCGATCCACGCCTCCCGGCGGCGGTAGGTGCGGCGCTGCTCCAGGGCGGTGTTCCACACACTGCGGCAAGCGCCGCCGATCCGCTCGGCGAAGCATGCCTGCCAAGGCGTGAAGTCCAGGCGGTACTTACGTCCGGCCAGCATCCGCGATCACCGGTTCTTCTGGCTCTCGACATACCGCTCGACCACATCCAGGGGTACCCCGCCCACGGTGGCCACCAAGGAGGAGTTGGTACACAATGTCAGCAATTTCGACTTCAAGCTCGGGAACTCCTGACGCAGGACGCGCCAGGAACGGCCCTTGATGGCCTTGACCAGCTTGTGGATCCCGAACTGCGGATCCACCTCCACCAGCAGGTGAACGTGATCGGGCATGACCTCCATCTCCACCAGCCATGCCCCTTCTCCTCGATCACCTCGCGGATCAGCTCTTTCAGCCGCACCTCGACCCGTCCGCCCAGCACCCGCCTGCGGTACTTGGGACACCACACCACGTGAAAAGCGCACTGGAAGGCGATGTCGCTGTTCGCGCCTGGCCGCTGACACAAGGTCACAGCCACACGGATCAATATACGGCGTTGATCTATCTACCGCTCAAAGATTCGACAGAAGGGCTTACCCCCATGGCTGAAGCCATGGGTCCGCGCCCTAGGTCTCCGATCGAAGGAGAAGTAGCCATGCATGTGGCCATCCCCCTCTATCCCCGGTTCACCGCGCTCGACGCGGTCGGGCCGTACACGGTGCTGGCGTTCGCGCCGGACTGGACGGTCACGTTCGTCGCGGCCGAGGCCGGGCCGGTGACCGACGACCAGGGCACGCTCACCCTCACCGCCACGGCCTCGTACGCGGACCTGCCCCGCCCTGACGTGATCGTGGTCCCGGGCGGCCCGGGGACGTTCGACGCCATGACCGACGAGGCGCTGCTGGGCTGGGTCCGGCAGGCTCACGAGCACACCCGGTGGACGACCTCGGTGTGCAGCGGCTCCTTCGTGCTGGCGGCCGCCGGGCTGCTGGAGGGGCTGAAGGCGACCACCCACTGGGCCATCCTCGACATGCTGCGCCAATACGGGGCAGAGCCGGTGAGCGAGCGCGTCGTCAGCGAGGGCAAGGTCGTGACCGCGGCCGGGGTGTCGTCGGGGATCGACATGGCGCTGACGCTGCTGGCCCAGGCGACTGACGCGACGACGGCGCAGGCCGTGCAGCTGGCCATCGAGTACGACCCGCAGCCGCCGTTCAACGCCGGGTCTCCGAAGACGGCTCCGGAGGGGCTGTCCGAGCTCGCGCTCAAGCTCATCAACTGACATCGTCCGGCGTCTCCCGGCCGGCCCCCACCGGGAGCACGTCGAAGTGGATTACCACGTGTCCGATCGACGGATCGCGGGGGGCGGGCGACTCCCCCTCCCTGCGGTCCGACAGCGCCCGGTACCTCTCCAGCACCTCGAACACCTCCTCCCGCAGCCCGACCGTCTCCTCCGGCGTGAGCCGCAGCGACCTCCGCCCGAAGCCGCTCGCCCGCACCCATTCCTCGGGCGCCGTCTCCTCCTCTTCGCGCCACCGGGCCAGCTCCGCGCCGCGCTGGCGCACCAGGTCGTCGAGCAGGACCCCCAGCGCTCTCGCCGTCTCGGGGTCGGGAGCCGGCTCGCCGTAGGTGAAGCCCCCGGGCGTGATGCGCCAGTACTTCTCCTTGCCGCGCCCCATCCCCGGCACCACCTCGATCATTTCGTGCCTGGCCAGCTCTCTGAGGTGGTAGCTGGTCGCGCCGGTGTTCTGGCCCAGCAGCGCGGCGAGCCTGGTGGCCGTGGAGGGCCCGTGCTCGTCCAGCAGCTCGTAGATCCGCAGCCGCAGCGGGTGGGCGAAGGACTTCAGGGCGTTCGCGTCGAGCGTCCGGGCGGAAAAGCTCTTGCTCTGCATGCTGTGCAAGCCTATCTTTGCAAAGGAATCTATGCACACTTTCCCTTACACACTATCGGAGCAGAGCAGTGGGGCGTTCGTTCGGTTTTCTCTGGTCATCCACCGCGCTGTCGAACCTGGCCGACGGCGTGCTGAAGGTCGGGGCGCCGCTGCTGGCCGTGTCGATGACCCGTTCCCCCACCCTGGTGTCGCTGGTGGGAGCAGCCGCGACGGCGCCGTGGCTGCTGTTCGCGCTGCACGCGGGGGCGATCGCCGACCGGGCCGACCGCCGCCGCATCATGGTCCTGGCCAACGCCGCCCGCACGGTGATCCTTTCCATCGCGGGCCTGCTGGCGCTCCTCGACCTGCTCGACCTGTGGGTGCTGCTGGCGGCCGTGCTCATGGCCGGCGTGGCCGAGGTCTTCGCGGACACCTCCGCGCAGTCGATCCTGCCCATGACCGTGCCCCAGGACCACCTCACCAGGGCCAACGGCCGCGTCTCCACCGCCCAGATGATCGGCAACGACTTCGTCGGCGCCCCGCTGGCGGGCCTGCTCGTGGTCGCGCTCCCCGCCGTGCTCTTCGGCGCCCCGGCCCTCCTGTACGGCGCCGCGGGCCTGCTGCTGCTGGGCATGCGCGGCACGTACCGCCTGAGCCATGGCCCAGGAGAGGGGAGGCCGCTGCGCCGGGACATCGGCGAGGCGCTGCGCTACCTCTGGTCGCACCGGGTGCTGCGGAGCCTGGCCATCACCGCCGGGATGCTCAACCTCGCCAACGCCGCCTACTTCGCCGTCTTCGTGCTCTGGGCCGTCGGCGACGGGTCGCACATCGGGCTGGAGCCCCGCGAGTACGGCCTGATGATGACCGCCTTCGCCGTCGGGGCGGTGTTCGGGTCCCTGCTGTCGGGGCGGGCCTCAGGGATCTTCGGCGAGGTCCGCACGCTGGTGGGCTCGTGGCTGACCAGCAGCCTGCTGCTCCTGGTGCCGGTCATCGTGCCGTCACCGTGGACGCTCTACCCGACCGCCGTCCTGTGGGGCGTGGTGGGCGCGGCGGCCAACGTCCTGGTGATCTCGACCCGGCAGCGGCTGATCCCGGCCGAGTTGCTGGGCCGTGTCAATTCGGCATACCGCCTCGTCGGCATGGCCGGGATGCCGCTCGGGGCGGCTCTGGGGGGCGTGGTGGCCGAGTTCGCCGGGCTTGGCACCGTCCTCGTGGGCGCTACTGGAGTATGTTTGGTGGGTGTCGGACTGGTGTGGCGCGCTTTGTCTGATCGAATTTCTAGGCCGTTGACCAGCACACCCACACTTTCCGACATATCCGGATCACGTTAGGCACCCTACGGCCTGTGCTGAAGTGACATGATTATCCCCGAGCATGAGGGGATGGTATGCGGGAGATCGGCGGACGGTACCTCCTGAACGAGGAGGCCGGTCGTGGGGGTATGGGCGTCGTCTGGCGTGCGTTCGATCAGCTCCTCCACCGTACGGTGGCGCTTAAGGAGCTGACCTTGGCCGGTGAGGCCGAGATGGTGCGCCGCCGGGTGCTGCGTGAGGCCAGGATGGCAGCCGGCCTGACGCACCCGAACATCGTCACGGTGCACGACCTGATCGAGGAGGGCGGCAAGCTCTGGATCGTGATGGAGTATCTCGACGGGCTCTCATTGCACCAGTTGCTCTCCCAGGTGGGCACGTTGCCCGCCCAGTCGGTGGCCGCGATCGGCCAGCACCTGCTCGCCGCCCTGCGCACCGCGCACAAGGCCGGGGTGCTCCACCGCGACGTGAAGCCCGCCAACGTCATGCTGACCGGTGACCGGGTGGTGCTCACCGACTTCGGCATCGCGACCGCCGAGGGCGACATCCGGATGACGACGTCCCGGCGCCTGCGGGGCACTCCCGCCTTCATGGCGCCCGAGCGGCTGCACGGAGGGCCGGCCAGCAAGGAGGCCGACATGTGGTCCTTCGGCGCCACCCTCTACAGCGCCGTCGAGGGCCAGCCGCCCTACCCCGGGCAGGACGCTGCGACGGTGCTCGGAATGGCCCGCAGCGGCCCCTACCCGCCGCCTCGGCGGGCCGGGCTGATGCGACCCCTGATCGAGGGGCTCCTCCACCACGACCCGGTGCGCCGCTACACGCCTGAGCAGACGGCTGGGTTACTCGCCGGCATGCGCGCCAGCGCCTACCAGGCGGCCATCTGACCGGGTGGGCTGATCTCCCCTTGCAGGCTGTCGGCTCAGGTCGCCATGCTGGACTGCGTGCCAGGGCAGAGGAAGAGAAAACGGCAGCAAGAGGAGAGTCGTCAGCGCGCTGCGGCGACCTTTGGCGGTGCGTCGGGGCACTGGGTAGTGATCTTCGAGACCCATGAAGAAGCAGCATGGCGGGAGTACATGCGCCGCCTGCAGGCCGAGCATCAGGTGCCTGACTGGTCGATGCTTCGAGTGGACACGTTCTGCGGGCGTTTGGTGCAACCGACGACCTACAGATTGAGTCTGTTCGTGCCGGACGCCGCGGACAACAGCGGTTAGTTGATCTCTTGATGCGGCGGGATCAGTTGACGGATGCGGCGTGAGCGCGGATAGAACCGCACCTCCCAGGCGTGAATGGACGGAGGTGCCCGTGGCGGTAACACCAGCCGGTGAACGGAGGTTCTGCAGCGGCTCCGAGCCGGTGCCCCGTCGCGGGACTTGCACGCCGCCAGAGCCTGTCCAAGAGAGGTGCCGACGAGACAGCCGCGACGTTGCGATCATGCTCGGAGTCCGGCCCGGCCACCGGTCATCCGCCGCCGTAGCATGTGGCACCGAGGTCACACCACCGCCATCCACGGCGCATCGGCCCGTCTGGAGATCAACTCCTACACCAACGCCGACATGCTTCCCGGCTGGGATCAGCCCAAGCGCCTCGCCCAGTACCGCAAGCGCGCTGGCTTCTTCCACCAGTCCCTCATCCGTGGACCCGTCCGCTGGATGACTCTCACCACCGCCCGCATCGCCTACGAAGACGAACGCACCGCGCTCGGCATCGACTACGCCGAAGCCGTCCTCGTCATCCGCCGAACCATGGCCCACCCCATCGAGGTCACAGAGGTCAAAGCTCCCGCCAACCGCTACGAGATCGGCTACCAGCGCGAACTCGCCGACGAACCGGAAGCCGACCTCACGCCAGAGGAACGCAGCGACAACGGCATAGACCTCGTGATCTAGGGTCGGCCGTAGAGTTCGCGCATGTATCGGTTGATTCGAGGAAGCCTGCGAGCGGACTCTTCCTCATCATCGAGCTCCCATCCCTCGTCGCTGGGGTGGGGAAGCGCGAACAACTCGAAGCCGCGAGATCGAAGGGCTTCCGCTAGTTCCTCATGCTCTTTGCCCGTCGCTTGCTCCCAAGCCTTGACGGCTACATAAGCCAGCCGTTCGAACTTGGGCCAGTCATCGTTGGTCCACGTTTGCCGGTTCCGCTCCATGGTGACAAGTCGCTGGACCTCCGGAACGTCCACCAGGGCATCGGGCTCATGGGCCACCCGTTCGAAGGCCACCCGGCCCAGGCCGACGAGCCACATCTGGAAGTACCAGAAGCCGTCATCGGACCCACCCCCGAACAGGGCGCGCATGGCGCCCCACATCAACCACGTGTCGACCTTGCGCCGAGCCATGAGTATCCACGCGTCGAAATCGACGATCTCCTCGGCGGACCGTTGCACTAACCGCTCGTGAAGCCATGCCAGACGAGCCTCATTACCTGTGGTTTCACGCGCAGATTGCTCGATCAGGAGCCAGAACTCGTCCACATCCATGACGAGCGATCTTGGCAGACGCGACACAGCCAGCCAAGCGGCATCGATCGGGCAGACGGAAACGGTGAACTCCAGCATGGCCAGACGCTGACACGGCCGACATGGCCGACAAGGCCTGAACTGGCTCAGAGGTTGTTTACTGGTTCAAGGCGCCGGCGCTCCGCGCCGCGCACACGTCCCCGCACTCGCCCGCCGCCCGGGCGTGCGGCCTTGGGGGCCGGTCCCGGGCGGCAGCGGCTCGGGCCGTATGCCGCACGGCCGCCGCGCCGCCGCACACCCGCGAAGTAGCCGTCGTCCTCACCCGAGGACAGGAAGGGATAACGGTCGAAGGAGAGCACGGAGGGTCGGACCGCCGACAGGAAGTCGCCCACGTAGGCGTCGTAGGAGCCGGTGACGTGGCTGGGGAAGAGGTTGACGTAGGCGAGATGGCCGCGCGACCGTACCTCGGAGACGCCGATCGCCAGGCGGGGGAAAGCGGTCGGGGTACGGCTCGTCCATCAGGCTGATGCCGCGGAAGGATCCGTAGCCCTCGTAGTCGTCGATCACCCGGGAGATCAACGCACGGGTCTGCCGCTCGTCCACGTCCAGATCGCGCATGAGCACGTCGATCCGAGGGTCGGAGGCGACGAGCACACCGAGCCCCACCGTGTCGGCACAGGCGAGCGAGTGGCAGAGTATGGCGGGTTCGTTGGGGGTAGTTCCGGTGATGACCAGGTCGATCCCCGCGTCGGCGAGCTGCCGGTAGCGTTCGACGGTGGTTTCGTGCGGGGGTGTGGCCAGAATGCAGCGATCGTCACGCTCGCGGGCTCGCTCACAGGGCACCGGTCCTGATCCGCCCGGCGTGGTGGGCCACGTCGGCTCGCCGTCGAATTCCACGGGTGGCAGCGTGCCGTTACGCAGGATGCTCACCACCGTCCCGGTTGTCCTATAAGCCAGGATGCGAAGGTCCGCGTCCTAGCCGGACTGTGGAGCATGCCTACGATCTTGACTCGACTGCCGATGGTGCTCCCAGCCGCTGTCATGGCAGGTCCTCCGAGAGCGCCGCTCGGCGGACTCGGAGACCCTGGCAAAGGCGCTGACGGCCGCACGCCAAACAGCGGGTTGACCAGCCCAAGCACCTCTGCCGCTAGTGACGACGACGATGAATCGAGCCGTACACCGGTCGACGGGAACGGACCGTTATCCCAGGTGAGGACGGCACGCGGCCACCTCCGGCCGGCGCTCCCCGGCGGCGGGCGAAGAGGAACGCCAGACGGCTGGTGCGGACGAGCCGAAGGGGCCGCCGCGCGACGGTACAGGTTGGATCACGGGGTTGAGCTGGAACAGCTGGCGGCAGACTGTTCACCGCGCGATCAAGCTCCTCAAAGAATCGGCTGCCCAACTTGGGCGATTGTCTCGTCCAGCCATTCGGAGCCGAAATGAGTAGGGGATACTCAGGCCGATCACATCGTCAACGCGACACGATTCGTGGCGAACATCGTTGGTTCAGGCGCGCTCTGCCGCCGTTCCCCCACTGGAGATGCCATGTTCAGGGTGCTCAGCCGAGTCGTGCTCGGAACGCTCCTGGCGATGTCGATCATCTCGACACCCGCCTCGTACGCCGCCGGTTCCCCGATAGCGATGATCAACCGATCGACGGGAAAGTGTGCCGACCTCCCGAACCGGGGGGCGGATCCGGCAGGTACGCCAGTGACGCAGTTCTCGTGCGACAGTTCCGACGGCGACAATCAGCTCTGGATCCCGCGGCCAACCCGGGTCGTGAACGGCGTGCAACTCTACGAGTTCCTCAACGTGAAAAGCTCGCTCTGCCTCGACTTGCCCGGCTACGGCTACACCCCGGCCGCGACCCAGCTGAGCATCTATTACTGCGCGTCCACACCGGCCGACGACAATCAGGAGTGGTACATACGTGACGTCGTGGAGCCGCACGTCGACCAGCTGGTCATCAACTACAAGAACGGCCTCTGCCTGGACGTGGCCGGGTGGGCCAGCACAGGTTCCGATCAGGCCAACAACCTTCCGCTCACCGTCTTCACCTGTTACGACCCGTCCTGGGCGAACGACGGGTACGACGATCATCGCTGGCTGCTGATGGCTTGATCAGACGGCGGGCGATCACCACAGCGTCACACAGTGCAACGCCTGGCCGCCTGGGGGTGCGAACCACCCGTCGAACCCGGTCAGGTCGCGTTCGAGGAATGAGGCGGAGGAATCCCCGAGGACCAGATACAGGAGCGCACGCCAAGGAAGGCGCAGGTGAGTGCGCCGCAGGCCGGTGGGTCACTCCTTCTTGGCCCGGGCCTCGGCCTCCGCCGCGTCCATGGCCGCCGCCTCCTCCGGGGTGGGCGCGGTGCCGCCCAGGTGGGCGGGCTGCCACCAGACGCCCGGCGGCACCTCCGGGTAGTTGCGCTGCGCCCGGTCCACCAGGTCCGACAGCCGGGTGTGCAGATCGGCCACGTGGTCGTCGACGTTCTCGCCGCGCTTGGGGTGCATCGGCTCCCCCACCAGGATGGTGAGCGGGATGTGCCGTTGCGTGAGCTTGCGGGGACGTCCCTTGGTCCAGAAGCGCTGGCTGCCCCACAGCGACACCGGGATGACGGGCGTGTTGGTGGCCTGGGCCATGCGGATGGCGCCGTTCTTGATCTCCTTGACGGTGAACGAGCGGCTGATGGTCGCCTCCGCGAAGACGCCCACGACCTCCCCCGCCTTGAGCATGCGGAGAGCCGTGGCGTACGAGCCCGCCCCCGCCCCGCGATCGACGGGGATGTGGTGCATGCCGCGCATCAGCGGCCCCGAGATCCGGTGGTCGAACACGTCCTGCTTGGCCATGAACCGCACCAGCCGGCGGGACGGCAACGCGGCGAACCCGGCGAAGATGAAGTCGAGGTAGCTGATGTGGTTGCTCACCAACACCGCTCCCCCAGTCTGCGGCACGTGCTCCGTCCCCTCCATGTGGAAGCGGACGTCGAGCATGCGAAACAGGGTCCGCGCGGCGGCGATCACCGGCGGGTACACGATCTCAGCCATGAGCAGACGGTAGCCTACTCAGGCAGGTGTCACGGTAGTCGGGAGCCGGACCATCCCCCGGACGTTGCCGTGCGAGGTGCGCCGGATGCCCTCCTCGTCGATCTCGTACGAGGAGGAGACGGCCTTCGTCAGCTCCTCCAGCGCCACCCGCGCCTCCAGCCGGGCCAGCGGGCCGCCGAGGCAGTAGTGGCGGCCGACGCCGAAGCTGATGGCTTTCGACGTGTCCCTGCCGAGATCGTAGACGTGGGGGTCGGGGAAGACCGACTCGTCCCGGTTGGCGGCTCCGATCAGGATCCACACCTTGGCGTCGGCGGGCACGAGGACGCCGTACCACTCGGTGGGCGAGGTGAGACGGCGGGCGAGGCCGTGCGCCGGGGTGTCGTAGCGCAGCGACTCCTCCGCCCACTGCGCGATCGACCCGCCGAAGGCGGCGGCGCGCTGGTCGGGGTTGCGCCACGCCCAGTACCAGGCGGCGCTGAGCAGGTGAGTGGTGGTCTCCGAGCCCGCCCCGATCAGCAGGAACACGAACGCCACGATCTCCTCGACGCTCAGCTCGCCGTCGCCGGCGAGCGCCGAGACGAGGTCGTCGCGGGGCGTGGCCTGGCGGTCGGCGACGATCGAGGCGTAGTAGTCGCCGAGCGACAAGATGCTCTTGAGCCCGTTCTCCGCCATCTTCCCGCCCGGGTCGTAGTTGACCAGCGCGTCGGACCTGCGGCGTACGCCGGCCCGGTCGGACGGGGGCACGCCCATCAGCTCGGAGATCACGTCGAGCGGCAGCTTGGCCGCGAACTCGCGGGCGAAGTCGAACGTCCCGCGCTCGAGCCCCTCCTCGATGTAGCCCCGGGCGATCTGCCTGATCATGGGCTCGAGCGCGGCCACCCTGCGCGGGGTGAAGGCGCGCGAGACGATGGCCCGCATGCGGGTGTGCTCCGGCGGGTCCATGGCCACGAACGACAGGTACGTGCGCGCCTGCGGCCCCCACGCGCCCGGGTCGAGCATGGGGCCGTGGTCGCTGGACAGGAGGGCGCTGTCGCCGAGCGCGGCGGACACGTCGGCGTGCCGCGACAGCGCCCAGAAGCCGAGCTCGGCGTTGTGATAGATCGGTGCTTCCCTGCGTAACCGCGCGTAGACGGGGTACGGGTCGTCGTTGATCAGCGGGTCGTAGGGGTTGTAGACGACATCCACCCTGACCACGCTACGACGCTTGCGCCTTCGTGAAAATGGGCAGATCTCCTCACCATGAAGAAGCTCATCAACACGGCCGACTCCGTCGTTGAGGACGCACTGAACGGTATGGCCGCGGCCCACCCCTCGCTGCGGATCCGCGACCGGGTGGTCTACCGGGCCGAGGGCCCGCGGGCCGGGAAGGTCGGCCTGGTATCGGGCGGGGGCTCGGGGCATGAGCCGCTGCACGCCGGTTTCGTCGGGTATGGCATGCTCGACGCCGCCTGCCCCGGTGAGATCTTCACCTCGCCGGTCCCCGACCAGATCATCGACGCGACCAGGGTGGTCGACGGCGGCGCGGGGGTTCTGCACATCGTCAAGAACTACACCGGCGACGTGCTGAACTTCGAGATGGCCGCCGAGGTGGTCGAGGACGTCGAGGTGGCGAGCGTGCTGGTCGACGACGACGTGGCCGTGCAGGACTCCCTCTACACGGCGGGCCGCCGCGGCACCGGGGCGACGGTGTTCGTGGAGAAGACGGCGGGCGCGCTGGCCGAGCAGGGAGCGCCGCTGGCCCAGGTCGCGCTGGTGGCGGGCGAGGTCGACGAGCGCAGCAGGTCGTTCGGCATCGCGCTGACGTCGTGCACGACGCCGCACGTGGGCAAGCCGACGTTCGACCTGCCGGAGTCGGACGTGGAGCTGGGCATCGGCATCCACGGCGAGCCGGGCCGGGCCCGCGTGCCGATGGTGTCGGCGCGTGAGCTGGCCGGGGTCGCCATGGAGGCGATCCACGGCGATCTGCCGCTCCGCGGCGACCTGCTGGTCATGGTGAACGGCATGGGCTCGACCCCTCTCATGGAGCTGTACGTGGTCTTCGCCGAGGTGGCGGCGTTCGTCAAGGGCAAGGGGGCGCGGGTGGCGCGCTCTCTGGTGGGCAACTACGTGACGAGCCTGGACATGCAGGGCTTCTCCGTGTCGATCTGCCTGCTCGACGACACGCTGACCCGCCTGTGGGACGCGCCGGTCGAGACGCCGGGGCTGCGCTGGGGGCGCTGATGGACGCCGAGGTGTTCGTGGCCTGGTTCGAGGAGGCGGCCAGGCTTGTGCACAGGGACCGCGACCGGCTCACCCAGCTGGACGCGGCGATCGGCGACGCCGACCACGGCACGAACCTCGACCGCGGCCTCACCGAGGTCCGCGCGGCGCTGGCCGGGTCGCCGCCCGATTCGCCGGGGCAGGTGCTGGCCATGGCGGGCGCGACGCTGATCCGCCGCGTCGGGGGCGCCTCGGGGCCGCTGTACGGGTCCGTGTTCCGGCAGATGGCCAAGTCGCTGGAGTCGCCGGTGACGCTGGCCGCGTTCGCGGCGTCCTTCGAGGACGGGGTGGTGGCGCTCGAACGGCTGGGCAAGGCCGCGCTGGGTGACAAGACCATGGTGGACGCGCTGGCTCCGGCCTCGCGGGCGCTTGCTCTGGCCGTACGTGACGGGGTGGGGGTGCGGGAGGCGTTCGAGCTGGCGGCCAAGGCGGCCGAGGAGGGGGCGAAGGCGACGATTCCGATGCAGGCTCGGAAGGGTCGGGCCAGCTATCTGGGCGAGCGCAGCATCGGGCACGAGGATCCGGGGGCGGCGTCGGCGGCCCTGTTCATGGCGGCCCTGGCCGAGGTGGTGGCGTGATGGCCGCCCCCGGCGCCGGAACGGCGGTCTGTGCCGAGGCTGGAGGAGCGTGATGGTGGGCCTGGTGCTCGTCGCGCACAGTGCGGGGCTGGCGGCCGAGGCGGCGGCGCTGGCTCGCGGGATCGCCGGTGCAGGCACGCCGGTGGCGGCCGCCGGTGGCACCGCGGACGGCGGGCTGGGCACGAGCGTGGACCTCATCGAGGCGGCGCTGCGCAGCGTCGACCAGGGGGACGGGGTGGTGCTGATCCCCGACCTGGGCAGTTCGGTGCTGACCGCCCGCCTGCTGGAGGAGGACGGGCGGGTGGTGGTGGCGGACGTGCCGTTCGTGGAGGGGGCTATCGCGGCGGCGGTGGCGGCGGGCGCGGGCGTGCCGCTCTCCGACGTGCTGGAGGCGGCCGAGGAGGCCCGCACCTACCGCAAGCTCTGAAGCTCAGCCGAGGAGGCCGCACCTGTCGCGAGCTCTGGAGCTCAGTGGCCTTTGAAGGCCTCCTCCAGCCACCAGGAGCCGTGCTCCCCCGTGACCTTGGCGTGCACCAGGAGCGGCCGGTCGCGCGGCCCGTCCAGCCATTCGGCCACGCCCGCCAGGTCGGACGGCTCGGTGACCGTCACGGCGGCGAAGCCGTGGCCCCGGGCGATGGCGGCGAGGTCGACGGGCGGGAACGTGACCGTGCCGAGCGGGTGCCCGTGCGGCCCGAAATGGTGGACCTCGGCCCCGTACGCCTCGTCGTCGTACACCACGATCACCATCGGGAGGCCGAGCCGGACGACGGTCTCCAGCTCGGCGATGCCCATGAGGGCGCCGCCGTCGCCGAGCGCGGCCACCGGCAGCCGGTCCGGCCGGGCCACCGCGGCGCCGATCGCCGTCGCCAGCCCCAGCCCGATCGACTGGAACGCCTGCGTGAAGCAGAACCCACCCTCATCCGGGACATCGAGGAACATCGACGGATATCCCACGAAATTTCCGGAATCGATGGCGATGATGCGCTCCCGCGGCAGGAGGTCGTCCAGCCCGATGGTGAGCGTCCTGGGGTCGATCCGCCCGCCGCCGCTCTCGTCCTCGTACGGCACGTCCCGCCAGCGCCCCTCGGCCCGGATGCGCCGCGCGATCTCCTCCGACCGGTACCCCTGACGTGGGGTGAGACCGGTCGCCAGGGCCTTGGCGACGGCGGCCACGTCGCCCTCCACGCCCAGGTCGGCGGGCACATGAGTCTTGAAGGCCACCGGGTCGAGGTCCACCTTGACCACTTTGGCGCCCGGCTGGATCAGCGTGCCGTGGCGGGTGGTCCACATGTTCAGCGCGCATCCCCACGCGACGACCAGGTCGGCGTCGCGGATGAGCTCGGCGGTCAGGGGCGTCGCGAAGCCGCCGCTCACGTCGAGGTCCCACGGGCTGCCGCGGAAGAGGCCCTTCGCGACGGCCGAGGTGGCCAGCAGAGCACCAGTGAGGCCGGCGAGCTCGTCCAGCTCCCGCCGCGCGTGCCGGGCGCCGCGCCCGGCGATGAAGACCGGCCGCCGGGCCGAGCCCAGCAGCCGCGCCAGCTCCGCCACCCCGGACAGAGACGACGGGACGGCGGCGGCAGCCCCGGCGCGGCCCGTGCCCGGCTCCACGGGCCCGTCGAAGGGGGCGGCCTGGACGTCGAGGGGGAGGTTCAGCAGGACCGTGCGCCGCTCCTCCACGGCCACCCGGTACGCCTCCGCCGCCCGCGACACCGCCTCCTCCGGCGAGGTGACCCTCATCGGCACCGCTCCCACCGCCGTGGCCAGCGCGGCCTGGTCGATGTGGAAGTTGGACTGGACCTCCGTGGCCTCTCCGGCGAGCACGATCAGCGGCGTGCGGCTCTTGGCCGCCTCGGTGAGGCCGGTCATCGCGTTCGTGAGCCCCGGCCCCTGGTGCACCGACACGACGCCGACCCCGCCGCTCATGCGCGCGTACGCGTCGGCCATCGTGGCGGCCCCGCCCTCGTGGCGGGCGGCGACGAAACGCACGCCGCAGGCCACGAGGGCGTTCGTGACGTGGAAGTTGCCGCTGCCGACCACTCCGAAAGCGGTCTCGACGCCGCAGGCGGCCAGGGCCCGGCCCACGGCCTCCGCGACGATCAACGCTCCACCAGGGCCAGCACGCGTACGGGGCTGCCGGAGCCGCCCACGATGGGCAGCGGCGGCGCGACCACGACGGCGCCGGTCACGGGCAGCCGGTCCAGGTTGCACAGCTGGGTGAGGCCGTACTTGCCCGCCCCCAGCAGGTAGGAGTGGCACGGGAAGGCCGGGTCGAAGGAGTGGGCGGCGCCCGCGTCGGTGCCGACGGTCTCGACGCCGATGCCGACGATGGGCGTGGAGGAGGCCAGCCACGAGGCGCACTCAACCGACATGCCGGGCGTGTGGGGGCCGGTGGCGTCGGCGTTCAGGAAGGCGGCCTGGTCGCCGGCCCGGGAGTCCCAGCCGGTCCGGTAGAGCAGCCAGCCGCCGTCGGGCAGCGGCCCGTTGGCGCGCTCCCACTCCTGGACGTGGTCGATCTGGAGGAGGAAGTCGGGGTCCTTTGCCGCCTCGGCGGAGAAGTCGAGCACGACGGCGGGCGCGATGAGGCTGCGCGCGGGCACCTGGGAGACGTCCTGGCCGTCGCGGCCGGTGATCCAGTGGATGGGGGCGTCGAAGTGGGTGCCGCTGTGCTCGCCGGTGTGGATGTCGTTCCAGTACCAGGCGGGGCCGCGGTCGTCGTAGCGGCTGATCTCCTCCAGGCGGAACGGGATCGTGTTGCCGAACGGCTCGGGCAACTGGAGGATCGGCGTCTCGGACGAGAGGGGCGCGGTGAGGTCGATCACCTCGATCGCCCCGCTGCGCACGCTCTCCACGAAACTCTGCAACACCGACATGTCATCCTCCTTGGTGGGCTGTGCGCATCCTCCTACGCACGCCCCACCAGTGCAAACATCCTCAGCCCTTGAGTCCGCTGAAGCTCATCGTGGCCACGAAGTGGCGCTGCGCCAGCACGAACGCGGCCACCAGCGGCAGCACCGCCACCACGTTCCCGGCCATCAGCGCCGACCACTCGGTGTGCCGGGCCCCGGCGAACGTGGCGAGCCCGAGCTGCAGCGTGTAGCTCGACTCCGACGAGATCGCGATGAGCGGCCAGATCAGGTCGTTCCATGCGCCGAGCAGCGTGAACACCACCAGCGTGGCCAGCGCGGGCCGGGCCAGCGGCAGCACCACCCGGAAGAACACCCCGAGCCGGGAGCAGCCGTCGATGACCGCGGCCTCCTCCAGTTCCTTGGGCAGCGACAGGAAGAACTGCCGCATGAGGAACACCCCGAACGCCGACGCCAGCCACGGCACGAGGGCCGCGCCCAGCGTGTCGATCAACCCCATGTTCTTGAACAGCAGGAACGTCGGGATCATCAGCACCTGGGTCGGCACCATGATGGTCGCCATGACCGCGGCGAAGGCGATGCCGCGGCCGCGGAACTCGATCCGGGCGAAGCCGTACCCAGCCAGGGAGCAGAGCACCACGTGCCCGAGCACGGCGGATCCGGCCACGATCACCGTGTTGGCCAGCCAGAGCGGGTAGTCGTCCTCGGTGAAGATCCGCCTGAACCCGGCCAGCGTGAAGTGCTCGGGCCAGAGCTTGGGCGGGTAGGTGTTGATGTCGGCGTCCGGCATGAACGCGGTCAGCACCATCCACACCAGCGGCGCCACGAACAGCAGCGCGAGCGGCATCAGGAAGAGGTGGGCGAGGCTGCGGCGCTTCATCGCGCACTCCTCCACAGGACGGCGCCCGACACGGCGAGCGTCACGAGGAACAGGACGTAGGCGATGGCCGTGCCGTAGCCGGAGTGGAAGAGCTGGAACGCCTGCCGGTAGAGGTAGAACACGATCGTCGTCGTGGAGTCGAGCGGCTGGCCCTTCGTGGTGGTGTAGACGAGGTCGAACAGCTGCAGCGCGGTGATCGTCTGCCAGATCACCAGGAAGACGGTGGCGGGCCGCAGCTGCGGCAGCACGACGTGGCGCAGGACGTGCCGCCCCGAGCCGCCGTCCACCCTGGC
>NZ_JBFAMX010000163.1:0-19446 GCF_040659615.1 Nonomuraea sp. NPDC049784 | reverse complement strand
GAGCGACTCGATGGTCTTGATCAGCAGGGCGGGTCCGCCCCAGGAGAAGGCGGCGTTAGCCACTGGGCCACCCGGCCGCCCATCGACGTCCCGTACACGTGCGCCCGCTCCACACCCAGCTCGTCGAGCACGGCCAGCACGTCGGTGGCGAAGCCGCGCGTGGCATACGGCTCGTCGGGCTTGTCGCTGTCGCCCGTGCCGCGGTAGTCGAACGTGATGGTGCGGAAGGTCTCCTCGAAGTCGGCGCGTACGGGATCCCACCAGTGGTGGTTGTTGGCCTGTCCTTGCAGGAGCACGAGGGGCTGCCCGCCGCCGCGGACCTGGTAGGACAGCTTGACGCCGTCCACGGCTGTCGCAAAAGGCATGCTTAGCATCGTAGAGGTGTCCGGTGACCGGGCGTGGCCCCGACGTACCTGGTGAGAGGCACACGAGAGAGGACGCGATCGCCATGAAGTACATGATCCTTTCGTACGGGTCCCAGCAGGACTACGACGCCATGGCTGGCAAGGACACCGGCCGGTCAGGCTGGTCCGGGGAGGCTGTGGCGGCCATGCACCAGTTCATGGAGGCGTTCAACAAGGAGCTGGAGGAGTCGGGCGAGCTGGTGGAGACGCGCGCGCTCGCCGCTCCCGTGCACACCCGCAGGCTCGGCTCACGCGGCGGTGAGGCGTTCGTGACCGACGGGCCGTACGCCGAGACCCAGGAGGTGCTGGCCGGCTACTGGGTCGTGGAATGCGAGAGCTTCGACCGGGCCACCGAGATCGCCGCCCGTCTGGGGCAGTGCCCGTACCTTGGCGATCCCGGCGACACCCTCTATGCCGACGTCCGGCCCGTCATCGAATCCAGCGCGGACCTGGGGTTCTGATCGACGGCGTGGAGACCGAGGACCTGCTGCGCGAGCTGGCGCCGCAGGTCCTCGGTGCGGTTGTACGGCGCTACGGGCATTTCGCCACCGCCGAGGACGCCACCCAGGAAGCGCTGCTGGCGGCCGCGCTGCAGTGGCCGGAGGAGGGCGTACCGGACAATCCGCGGGCCTGGCTGATCATCGTGGCCTCACGCCGGCTGACCGACCTGCTCCGCGGCGAGCAGGCGCGCCGGCGCCGCGAGGACACCGTGGCGGCCTGGAGGCTGCCGGACGAATGGCTGGCCCCGGCCGCCGACCAGCCGGTCTCCGGCGCGGACGACACGCTCGTCCTGCTGTTCATGTGCTGCCACCCGTCGCTGTCGCCGGCCTCGCAGATCGCGCTCACCCTGCGCGCGGTCGGTGGCCTGACCACCGCGGAGATCGCCCGCGCGTTCCTGGTGCCCGAGGGCACCATGACGCGCCGCATCACCCGGGCCAAGCAGCGCGTCAAGGACAGCGGCCTGCCCTTCAGGCTGCCCAGGGCCGAAGAGCGCGGGGAACGGCTCGGCGCGGTGCTGCACGTACTGTACCTGATCTTCAACGAGGGGTACGCCAGCACGTCGGGGCCCGACCTGCAGCGCACGGAGCTGGCCGCGGAGGCGATCAGGCTGGCCCGCATGGTGCACCGGCTGCTCCCCGGCGATCCCGAGGTGGCGGGGCTGCTCGCGCTCATGCTGCTCACCGACGCGCGGCGACCGGCGCGCACGGGACCCGACGGCGCGCTGATCCCGATGGCCGAGCAGGACCGCGGCCTGTGGAACGCCCACTCCATCAAGGAGGGCATCGAACTCGTCACCGACGCGCTCAAGCGGGGCTCACCCGGCCCGTACCAGCTCCAGGCGGCCATCGCGGCGGTGCACGACGAGGCGCCGACCGCGGAGGAGACCGACTGGCCCCAGATCGTGGCGCTGTACGAGCTGCTGATGCGCATCTCCGGCAACCCCATGGTGGCGCTCAACCACGCCGTCGCCGTGGCCATGGCACGCGGCCCCCTCGCGGGCCTCCACCTGCTGGAACGGCTCCAAGAGCCCCTCATGGGCGACCACCGGCTGCACGCGGTGCGCGGGCACCTGCTGGAGATGGCCGGCGATCACGCGGCCGCACGCGTCTCCTACGAGGAGGCCGCCAGGCGCACGACCAGCTTCCCGCAGCAGCGCTACCTGCACGGCAAGATCGCGCGACTCTCAGTCGAACCTGACGTGCCGCAGGCTGATCCCGATCCGCCGCAGCCGATGGCGTAGCGGGCCGTCGGTGTTGGGCGCCAGGGTCAGGCCGGCCGAGGCCGCGACCCGGTCGGCCACCTGCGGCACCGTCAGCCGCTCGGTGTCGACGTGCTCGGCGAACTCCGGCCATCGCGCGGTGGCCCTCGGCGGCTGCGCGGGCCAGCGTGCCGCCGGTCAGGAACACCTCGTCATCCGGATGCGCGTGGAACGCCAGGACCGTCGCCATGGGCGATCACCCTAGCCCGGAACACCGTCAGGCTCTTCAGTTCTTTCCGTTCGACCTCGTCGAACGTCTCCTCCAACGCGCGCCGGATCCGGTCCAGCTCGTCCTCGGACAGCAGCAGGTGGCGGGCGATCAGGGAAGGAGACGCGCCGCCGTGCCAGGCGATGACCACCCGGCCGCCGGGGCGGGTCACTCGGCGCAGCTCCCGCAGGCCGGCGTCCAGGTCGGGCCAGAGCGCCACGTTGTTCACCGCGACCACGCAGTCGAAGCTCTCGCCGGGGAATCCGGTGTCCTCCGCGGTCCCCACCCGCAGGTCGGCCTCCTTTGCCCGGCGGGTGGCCTGCGAACGCATCTCGGGTGACGGGTCCACGCCGCACACCCGCGCGGCGGGTGTCCTGCCGAGCAGCCTGAGGAGGCCGCCCGGGCCGTACCCGACCTCCAGAACTTGTTCGCCGGGCCTTATGCCGAGGCAGGGCAGGAGCTCGGCCTGGCGGTTGGTCAACAGCATGAAGAGCCCCGCCAGGTGGCCGAGCAGGCCGGTGGGCAGGGCGAAGGGCGAATCGACGGGCCCGCCCCTGACCCAGGACGTGTTCCCCATGTCTTCCAGGTAACCGCCTGGGTGAAGTCAAACGGGGATTGACGGAGTGAGTACTCACTCCGTACTCTCGAAGGCATGACGAACCCGACGAGCCGGCGGCGTGCGCCGGCGATGAGCCCGGAGCAGCGCCGAGAGATGATCGTCAGAGCGGCCCTTCCTCTGGTGGTGGAGTACGGCACCTCGGTGACCACCGCCCAGGTCGCCCGCGCGGCGGGCATCGGCGAGGGCACGATCTTCCGTGCCTTCGGCGACAAGGACGCGCTGCTGGCCGCGTGCATGGCGGAGGCGCTGCGCCCCGACGACACGCTCGCGCATGTGGCGTCGATCTCGCTGGACCTGCCGCTGGAGGAGCGGCTGGTCGAGGCGTCGGAGGCGCTGCGCGGCTACCTGGCCCGGATGGGCGCCGTCGCCGGCGCGCTCGCCGCCTCGGGCGGCCTCCGCCGCGACCCCCGCCTGCTGGGCGGCGGCGGGGAGTCCTCAGAGGAGCGCGGTGCGGCCGGGGGAGAGGGGCGGAGGTTCTCCGGGCGGGAGGAGTCCATGGCGGCGACCCGGGAGGTGCTGGTCGGGCTGTTCGAGCCCGAGCGCGACAGCCTCAGGCTCGACCCCGAGCGCCTGGCCGAGGCGTTCCAGTTCCTGGTCATGGCGGCCGGCCGGGGACCCTCCCCGCTGACCTCGGCCGAACTGGTGGACCTCTTCCTGCACGGCGCGCTGAGAGCCGATGAGGCCGAGTGACGGACCTCTACGAGGACCTCGCGCCCCGCAGCCGCACCGGCCCCAGGATCACCGCCGCCGGGGTGGGCTCCATCGTCGCCTGGATCGGCGGTGTGGCGGGGCTGCTCGCGCTCGCCGCCGTCCTCCTCGCGCGTGACGTCGCCGTCGCCGGCCCGGTCGGCGTCCCCGCCCGATCTGGACAGGCCGGCTAAATTCGCGTCGCGTCGGGGAATGTTCGGCGGGCAGGTGTGGTTACATAGACCGTGGCCGGTGTGTCCAGTGTCCCCGGGCCTCACCTATTGCCTTCGCGGACTACCGTTCGGCTGGAGCCGCGTTGAGCGTTTCGCCGAGAGGCGACCTGCACACCGGTACTCACGCGTTGAGCGCCCGTCCTCCTCGGAGGGCGGGCGCTCAGTGTTTCGCGTAGTAGAGGTCCGTTATGCCGCCGGGAGAGGCCACCGCCTCCGTGTCCAGTCCGGTCAGCTTGGCGCCCGCCTGATAGGCGCTCTCCAGGAACTCCAGCACGCCCGCGACCGGATTCCCCATCGCGCGGACGTCGTCGTACCGCAGGATCGCCAGGTGGCCGCCGTGTGCCGGCAGCCACTCGGCCTCGCCGGGCCGCAGCGGCTCGCGCTCCAGGCCCGCGGGCTCCGGCGCGGTGTAGGAGTAGAACGCGGGCCACGGCCGCTCCTTGTCACCGAACCAGAAGCCCGCGCTGATGACCTCCCGGCTGTACGCCTCCCGGGTGACGGGGTCGGCGTCCGGCGAGACCCGGCCCACACGCCCGGTGAACCGCGTGACCGCGATGTCGAACGTGTGCCAGTAGTGGTGCACCGGCGAGATCTTCCCGGCGAAGCCCGCGGCGAAGCGGTCGAGGAGCTGCGCCACCTGCGACAGGATCCGCCAGTAGCGGTTGATCAGCACCGGGTCGTACTGGGCGTGCCGGGTGTCCTGGGCGAACGGCGTGTCGTCGCTGAGGTCGAACGGCACCGCCCAGATCTCCGGCCGGATCCCCAGCCCCGCCAGCGTCTCGAAGAGCCGCTCGTAGAACGACGCCACCGACCGCCCGATCAGGCTGAACTCGGCGCTGCGCCCGTCGAGCACGTCCACCACCAGCCGATGGCGTACGAGGTCGAAGTCGATGCTGAACAGCGGCTGCTCGCTCAGCCCGCCCATCGGCCGCGTGGTGAGCCCGCGCCCGGTCGGATGGAAGGGCACCTGCCACCAGTGGTTGCGCCGGTTGCTCGACGACAGCCGGATCTTCCCCACGATCTGCGCGAACCTGTGGAAGGTCTCCTTGGTCTCGGCCCATTCGGCCAGCGGCATGGCCGGGAACAGTTCCATGCCGCCAATGATAACTACCCTATGTAATCGGACAGTTCCCAGGGGTCATGGGCGGAGAAGACCGCGACCCCGTGGTCGTGTGCGAGCGAGCGCAGGCGTTCCTGGCTCGACATCCTGCGCTCCGGATCGACCTGGGCGCTGACCTGCACGACGTCCATCAGCGGATGTGGCTGGGGCCGGCGGTCCAGCTCGCCGTGGTAGAAGTACGCGTCCCCCGCGTGCAGCAGCCAGCGGTCCCCGTCGTTGACCGCCACCCCCGCGTGCCCGCGCGTGTGCCCGTCGAGCGGCACGAGCAGGATGTCCTCGGGCAGCCCCGTCAGCGGTCGTACGCCGTCCACGCCCAGCCACCGTGTGCCCGTGCCCGGATAGGTCACCCATTTCGGCGAGTGCGCCCAGTGGCCCGGGCGGTAGCGGCGGTTCGGGGCCTGGTCGATGGCGTCCTCCAGCTCGGCCTCCATGACGTGCACCTGGGCATCCGGGAAGTCGGGCAGGCCGCCGCTGTGGTCGACGTCCAGGTGGGTCAGCACGATGTGCCGTACGTCGCGCGGGTCGTGCCCGAGCGCGGCGACCTGCCGTACGGCCGTCTCAGCGGGGGAGAGCAGCGGCTGGACGAGCTCCGTCCACTCGTGCTCCAGCATTTCGCGGGGCTCGGCCACGTCGTCGAGACCCAGTCCGGTCTCGACCAGGACGAGTCCGGAGGAGGGCGTCTCGATCAGCAGCGCGTGGCACACGGCACGCGCCGCCGGCCGGCCGTCGAGGGACTCGATCTCGCGCATAGACGCGAGGTTCAGATGGTGAATTCGCATGCGACTAGACTGCGACTTGAAGCGCGGTTCAAGTCAAGGAGCCAGGTCGTGGACGACACGTTGATCGACATAGGCGAGGTGGCCAGGGAGAGCGGGCTGGCCGCGTCGGCGCTGCGGTTCTACGAGCGCAAGGGGCTCATCCAGGCAGAGGGGCGCAACGGCCTGCGCCGCGCGTACCGCCCGGAGACACTGGAGCGCCTGGCGTTGATCGCCTGCGCCCGCGACGCGGGGTTCACGCTGTCGGAGATCGCCGAGTTCCTGCGGGCCCGGCCGTCCGACGCGACACTGCGCGAGCGCATGGCCGCCAAGGAGCGCGAGGTCTCCGAGCGGGTCGCACAGCTCACCCGGCTGCGTGACAGCCTGCGCCACGCGGTGACCTGCGACCACGACCCGCTCATCGAGTGTCCCGAGTTCAAGCAGGCGGTGCGCCAGGTGTCATCCTGAGCTGACGTACTTCCTCGGTCGCAGGGCGTGGGCACGAAGAGCCGCCAGGGCCGCGAGCTGGCCGGAGCGGTCCATCCGTACGGCCAGATCGTCGCTGAACGCCAGCCCCAGAGCGGTGAGCTGCGAGATCAGGTCGGCCACCGGCGCGGCCACGTCCTCCACGTTCGTGGTCGGATGCCAGCCCTCGCCGCCGACCACCTTCGCCACCCGCTCGCGCAGCTTGGCGGGCGACATCAGCGCGCCGTCGGCGAGCAGCATCAGCGCGGCCTCGCGCGCCGACACCTCGAACTCGTGCTCGCCTCGCGCCAGCAGCAGCCTGGTCACCGCCGACCACATGGCCGAGCGTGACTTGAGCAGCCGCCTGCCATAGTCGGTGATGGCCAGCCGCGCGCCGTCGCGGCTGATCGCGCCCAGCTCGCGTTCGGCCAGCTCGCGCAGCCTGAGCGCCTCTGGCGAGGGCGCCAGCCGCAGCGGCAGGCTCTCCTCCGAGGCGGCCAGGGAGAGCAGCCGGTGCAGAGCGGGTATGGGCTGCGGGGCCACGGGCGCGTGCAGCCGGACCTCGAACGGCTGGGCCAGCTCCCGCCTGGCCGGGCCGCGCCCCAGCACCCAGCGGTTGAGCCGCTCGCCGTGCACCCGGTTGAGCCAGCTGTCGCCGCCCAGCTCGGCGCGGGGCTCGGTGAGCCAGCGGCGGGTGAGCGCCGTGCGCTCGACGTTCTCGCCGGCGACGATCGCCAGCTCCAGGGCGGCGGAGCAGGCGATGTGCGCGCCCAGCTCCTCGGGGCCCATGATCATGCTCCACTGCAGCTCGGGCACGTCGGGCGGGAGCACGCCGGTGGCGTCCAGCGCCTGCTGGTAGGCGCTGGTGCCCGCGTCCTCGCCCTCGCGGGCGTATGTGCGCAGGATGTTGAGGGTCGTGGGTGACACGCACAAAGCGGCGTAACGCTCCAAACCACCGAGCTGGAGCAGCTGCCCGAGCGAACGTGCCAGGCGCTCGTGGTCGCCGCCCACCTTGAGCGGCAACGTGTACCAGAGGAACTCACAGACGTCGAGCTGGGTCACCGTCTCCAACGGTTCCCCGCCCGTCAGCCATTCGACGGCGGTCCTGGCCTCCTCGGCCAGCTCCGGTTGCGAGCGCTCCAACTCGGCGAGGAGGGCGGTGACATCCGGTGCACTCATGCCCCGAAGTTTGCCGTATCGACCCCTGGCCTGACGATGACCGAATCCGGTGCGTATTGGGTCTTGCAAGGCGACTACCCTAAGAAACCACTAATGTTCGGACGGTAAGCCGGTTATATCCACCGTTTTTCGAACAACATACGCGCCTTCCATTCGGTGTACGGGATCAGGTCTGCGGACAGGATCGGGTGCAGCCACCAGAAGTTGATCAGCGCGAGCAGTGCGAAGGCGCCGACGGCGGCGGCCCCGACGATACGCCGCGTCGGCGTCTCGCCCGTGGCCGTCGGTTTCGACGTCCCTATCAGCAGCCCGGCGCACAACGTGATGGCCAGCACCATGAACGGCACCATCGGAATGGCGTAGAACAGGAACATCGTGCGGTTGTCGGCGATCGCGAAGTAGATCCAGGGGACCAGGCCCATGGCGTACGACAGCAGCACGGCCCCCGCCCGCCAGTCGCGCGAGGAGACGTACCAGCCGATCAGGGTCACCAGCGCGGCCACCGCCCCGAACCAGATCACCGGCGTGCCCACGCCCAGCACCGCCTCGGAGCAGTCCTTGACGCCGCAGGTGCCCTGCCTGCCCTCGTAGTAGAAGGCGACGGGACGCAGCAGCAGCGGCCACTGCCAGGGCTCGGACATGTACGGATGGGAGGACTCCAGCCCGCTGTGGAACGTGTAGACCTGCCACTGGTACTTGATCCACGACCGCATCGAGTCGAAGACGAAGAACGCCGGCCCTGACGAGGTCGCCTGGGCCCAGTTGCGCCCGTAGCCCGTCGCGTTGACGAACCAGCCCGTCCAGGTGGCCATGTACGTCACGAACGGCACCACCGCGAACGCCAGGACCCCTTGCGGCAGGTCCTTGTTGAACGCGCCCACGTACGGATGCCGCAGCCCCACGGCCCGGCGAGCGCCGAAGTCCCACAGCACGGACATGATCGCGAACGCCACCGCGAACGCCAGCCCCGACCACTTGACCGACATCGAGAAGGCCAGGCAGACCCCGGCCGCGATGCGCCACCACCTGATCCCCAGCGACGGCCCGTGCTGGGATATGGGCGAGGTCTCGTACCAGGTCACGAGCCGCTCCCGGGCCTGGTCGCGATCGACCACCAGGCAGGCGAACGCGGCCAGCACCCAGAACATCAGGAAGATGTCCAGCAGCGCCGTGCGCGACAGCACGTAGTGCAGGCCGTCGAGGGCCAGCAGCAGGCCCGCGAAGCAGCCGAGCAGCGTCGAACGCGTCATCCTGCGGGCCACCCTGGCCAGGATGAGGATCGACAGCGACCCGATCAGCGCCGCGGCGAAGCGCCAGCCGAACGGGTTGAGCCCGAACAGCCACTCGCCGATGCTGATCATCCACTTGCCCAGCGGCGGGTGCACGACGTAGGAGGCGCACTTGTCGAGGGTCGCGGAGGTGCACGACTGCCAGATGTCGGTGTTGCCGGCGATGATCGCCTTGTCGGCGTCCTTGATCGTGGTCCGCTCGACGCCCCAGGTGAGCAGCGAGAACGCGTCCTTCATGTAGTACGTCTCGTCGAACACCACGGCCTTGGGATGGCCCAGGTTCATGAAGCGCAGGACGGCGCCGAAGAGGGTGACCAGCAGCGGGCCCACCCAGCCCCAAAGGACGCTGCCGCGCATGGGCGGCACGAGCCGATCGCGCACGGACCGCGCCTGAGGGAGGCTCTCGCCGGCCTCCGAGTTCTCGTAGGCCTGGTACGGGGAATCGGTCACCGCCATTCGGACATCGTACGGGCCTCAAGGGGACAGCAAACGCAGGAACGTCGTAGAAACGCGGTTAATTGGGATGCCCTGCAACAATGGTCAGGTGACTGTAAACGGCAAGTTGGTGCTGGCAGGAGCCCCTATCGGCCAGGCGGGCGACGTCTCGCCACGGCTGCGGGAGGTGCTCCAGAGCGCCGACGTGGTGGCCGCCGAGGACACCAGGCGTCTGCGCAGGCTCGCCGCCGAGCTGGGTGTGGAGATCACCGGCCGGGTGGTGTCCTACTACGACCAGAACGAAGCCGGCAGGGCCCGCGAACTTCTCGAGACGCTCAAAGAGGGCCGCACGGTCGTGGTCATCACGGACGCCGGCATGCCGGGCGTCTCCGACCCCGGCTACCGGCTGACGCGCCTCGCGGTCGACGAGGGCATCACGGTCACCGCGCTGCCGGGGCCCAGCGCGGTCACCACGGCGCTGGCCGTGTCAGGGCTGGCCAGCGACCGGTTCTGCTTCGAGGGCTTCCCCCCGCGTAAGCCGGGCGACCGGGCCCGCCGCCTGTCCGCCCTGGCGGGCGAGGAGCGCACGATGGTCTTCTTCGAGGCGCCCCACCGGCTGGCGACCTCCCTGGAGGCCATGGCCGAGGCGTTCGGCCCCGACCGGCAGGCCGCCGTGTGCCGCGAGCTGAGCAAGACGTACGAGGAAGTTCGGCGGGGTGGGCTCGGCGAGCTGGCCGAGTGGGCCGCCAAGGGCGTCAAGGGCGAGATCACCGTCGTGGTCGCGGGGCACGTGCCGGGCGAGGGTGAGCCGGACCTCGACGAGCTGGTCGCCGAGGTGGACCGCAGGGTCGCCGAGGGCGCGCAGCGCAAGTTCGCCGTCGCCGAGGTGGCCAAGGCG
This sequence comes from Nonomuraea sp. NPDC049784, assembly GCF_040659615.1. Classification (NCBI taxonomy): domain Bacteria; kingdom Bacillati; phylum Actinomycetota; class Actinomycetes; order Streptosporangiales; family Streptosporangiaceae; genus Nonomuraea; species Nonomuraea sp. NPDC049784. Next base: position 9,395 of record NZ_JBFAMX010000163.1, on the reverse strand, counting down.
GCGGGGATCCCCAAACGAGAGCTGTATGACCTGGTTCACAGGAGATCTCCTACGCCATAGGGTGCGCATGGTGAGGAGCTGGGGGGTTTCCGCGCAGCGACTGGTCCCGCCGATGCAGGGGACCGCCCTGGTGGGCTGGGCCGGGCCGCTCCTGGTCGCGCTCTTCGGCGGCATCCTGCGCTTCATCAGGCTCGGCGAGCCCAACGCCGTCGTCTTCGACGAGACGTTCTACGCCAAGGACGCGTACTCGCTGCTCCGGTACGGCGTCGAACGGACCATGCTCGGCGACGCCAAAGACCCGATCGCCGACCGGCGCCTCATGGCCGGCAACCTCGACATCTTCAAGCACTGCCCGCAGCCGGACGACTGCGCCTCGTTCGTGGCGCATCCGCCGCTGGGCAAGTGGATGATCGGCGTGGGGGAGTGGCTGTTCGGGATGAACCCGTTCGGCTGGCGCTTCGTCGCGGCCCTGGTCGGCACGCTGTCCATCCTGATCATGGCCAGGGTGGCGCGCAGGATGACGCGCTCGACACTGCTGGGATGCCTGGGCGGGCTGCTGCTCTCGCTCGACGGACTTCACCTGGTCCTGTCGCGCACGGCGCTGCTGGACATCTTCCTGATGTTCTGGGTGCTGGCCGCGTTCGCCTGCCTGGTGACCGACCGTGACTGGGCGCGACAGCGGCTGGCCGACTGGTACGAGCGCAGCCCGGTCTCCGAGCTGGGGCCGCGGCTGGGGTTCAGGCCGTGGCGGCTCGCCGCCGGGTTCTGCCTGGGGGCCGCGTGCGCGGTGAAGTGGTCGGGGATCTTCTTCCTGATCGCGTTCGCGATCATGAGCCTGCTGTGGGACATGGGGGCCAGGCGGGCACTGGGCCTGCGCGGGCCGTACCGGGGGACCTTCTCGTACGACCTGCCCGGCGCGTTCGCGGCGATGGCGATCGTGCCCGCGGTGACGTTCGTGACGTCGTGGACCGGATGGTTCGCCACCTCGGGCGGATGGGGGCGCAACTGGGACCAGGCCACCTCGTCCGGGCCGGTGTTCTTCGTGATCGACTCGGTGCGGTCGTGGCTGAAGTACCAGGTGGAGGTGCTCGGCTACCACAGCAACCTGCACGAATACCACCCGTACATGTCGGAGCCGTGGTCGTGGCCGCTGCTGATCCGGCCGGTCTCCTTCTACTACCCGGCGAACGTGCCGCCGTCGGCGTGCGGGGCGAGCGAGTGCTCACAGGCCGTGCACGGCGTCGGCACCCCGGCCCTGTGGTACGCCGCGCTACTGGCGCTGATCGGCCTCGTCGCCTGGTACGTGGCCACGCGCGACTGGCGGGCGGGGGCGACGCTGCTGGGGTTCGCGGCCGGATGGCTGCCGTGGTTCTACTACGCCATCGCCGACAACCGCACGATGTACCTGTTCTACATGATCCCCGTCGTGCCGTTCATGGTGCTGGCGCTCGTGCTGGTGGCGGGGCTGGTGCTGGGCAGGCAGAACGCCCCCGCGGCCCGGCGGGCGGTCGGGGCCGCGGCGGTGGGGGCGTTCGCGCTCATCGTGCTGATCAACTTCTGGTGGCTCTATCCGGTGCTGACCGCCGAGACGATCACACACGGAGAGTGGTGGGCTCGGATGCTGATGAGCTCCTGGGTGACCAGCGCGCCCAAGTGATGCCCCGGCGCAGCGTGATCGCCGCCGCGATGCAGGCCAGGGGGACCGCCGGAAGCACGTACCGGTAGTCGAACTCCGCCGTCGCCGCCGGAGCGAGCAGCAGCCCGACCGAGCCCAGCCACGGCAGCACCACCGGGCCGCCGAACTTGCGCCACCTGACCGCGACGCCGTACAGGCCGATCAGCAGGATCCCGCCGAGCATGATGCCGCGCAGGTAGAACACCTTCTGGTAGCCGCTCATGATGTCGGCCCACGGGTGCACGATCCGCGTCTCCGGCGGGCCCTGCTCGTAGCTGAACGCGTCGGTGTCGGTCCTGCCGCCCTGGTACGACGGCCACTTCGGCAGCCGCTTGGGCTGGCCGTTCTCGTCGATGTCGTAGTACGGCTTGAACTGGTACATGTTGTACGTCGACTCGTCCGGGAACCGCGGCCGCGACCAGTGGAACGAGCGGAAGAAGTCACGGGTGACCACCTTCAGGTAGTCGCCGGGCTGCGACAGGATCGCCCGCGTGGCGAACGCGCTGGCGGCGTCGTTGGTGATCTCGCTGAACTTCTTGTTGACGCCCCACCGGTGCAGCACCTCGCCGGTGCCCGTGCCGTCGCCGTTGCCCTGACCCCACAGGTACCACTGGGCGTAGTCCTTGCGCTGGCTGACCGGGTCGTTGATGCACAGCAGCAGGAGCTGGACCTCCTTGTACTTGTCGATGTGCATCTTGTTGCAGTCGGCGAAGATGGCCGTGCGCATGTAAAGGATGAGGCCGTCGCTGTTGGTCATCGCGAACTTCCCGTACGCGGAGGCGAACCAGCCCATGTAGGCGATCACCGGGATCATGGAGGCGGTGATGACGGCGGTGATCGGGCGCCAGCCGGTCCGCTTGACCAGCAGGTAGAGCACCACCAGCGCCAGGATCGGCAGGCCGATCGAGCGCGTCAGCCACGTCAGCGCCAGCAGCAGGCCGACCACCACGCCCGCCCGCCACGACAGCCGCCGCTTCCACAGCACCAGCGTGATCACGCCCACCACGAGCAGCGTGAACATGGTGTCGGACATCACCATCTGCTCGAGCTGGATCTGGTACGCGTCGAACAGCGCCGGGGCCGCCGCCAGCGTGGCGCCCCACTTCGGCAGCCTGAACTTGATCCGCAGCAGGGCGTAGATCAGGCAGGCCGTGGCCAGGCCCATCAGGTGCTGGGTGAAGACGGCCAGCGCGAAGCTGTGGAACGGCTTGAGCAGCAGCAGCCAGAAGCTGTAGCCGTCGGGCCTGATCGGGTGCGGCCTCGGGTGCAGCGCCACCGAGACGTACTCGTACGAGTCGTTGAACCACATGGCTGGGCCGTAGCCGAGCATGGTGATGAGCCGCAGCACGGCGCCGACGCCGAACGCTGCGGCGAACACTCGATGCCGGCGCAACATGGACAGCGCGCGAGCTGCCCGGCCAGGGGCGGAGTGGTCCACAGGGGTAATCTCCGCGACGCTCACCATGCTGTAAAGAATGCCAGTCGTTTTTGGGTCTTGACCCGAACAGGTGTGGGCACAGGGCATGATGGTTGACTGGAATAGCCTTAACTGAAGGGTAGACACGTGGAACTGACGGTGGTCATGCCCTGCCTCAACGAGGCGGAGACCGTGGAAGTCTGTGTACGCAAAGCACTGGCGTGCATGGAGGAGCACGGCATCGAGGGCGAGGTCCTGATCGCCGACAACGGCAGCACGGACGGCTCTCAACAGCTTGCCCGCGACGCCGGAGCCCGCGTGGTCCACGTCGACGAGAAGGGCTATGGCAACGCCCTCATGGGCGGGATCAGGGCGGCGCGCGGCCAATACGTCATCATGGGCGACGCCGACGACTCCTATGACTTCACCTCGCTGCTGCCGTTCGTCGAGCAGTTGCGCGACGGTGCCGACCTGGTGATGGGAAACCGCTTCAGGGGCGGCATCGCCCCTGGCGCCATGCCACCGCTCCACCGCTACCTGGGCAACCCGGTGTTGTCTTTCGTCGGCCGGCTGTTCTTCCCGTCGGCGATCGGTGACTTCCACTGCGGCCTGCGCGGCTTCCGGCGCGACTCGATCCTGCGGCTGCAGCTGCAGACGGGCGGCATGGAGTTCGCCTCCGAGATGGTGGTGCGCTCCACGCTGTCGGGGCTCGACGTGCGCGAGGTCCCCACGACGCTCTCGCCCGACGGCCGCTCCCGCCCGCCGCACCTGCGCTCGTGGCGCGACGGCTGGCGCCACCTGCGCTTCCTGCTCCTCTACAGCCCGAAGTGGCTGTTCTTCTACCCAGGCGTCCTCATGATGATCCTGGGCCTGATCGTGGGGACGGCGCTGACGTTCGGGCCGGTGGAGATCGGCGAGCTGGCCTTCGACGTCGACACCCTGGTCGGGTCGTCCGCGCTGGTGGTGATCGGCTTCCAGGCGGCGCTGTTCGCGGTGTTCACGAAGGTGTACGCGGCCGAGGAGGGCTTCCTGCCGGAGTCGCCGCGCATCCGCAAGCTGATCGATGTGGTGAGCCTGGAGAAGGGGCTCGTCGTCGGCGGACTGCTGGCGCTGGCCGGTCTGGTCGGCCTGGTGATGTCGCTGGTGCACTGGCAGGTGCGCAGCTTCGGCGAGCTGGACCCGCGGGAGTCGCTGCGTATCGTGGTGCCCTCCGCCACCGCGCTGATCATGAGCTTCCAGACGATCTTCGCCTCGCTGTTCGTCAGCATCCTGGGCATCCGGCGCACCCGGGAGAGCTCCATCGACGTCGCCGCCAAGGCCGCCGAGGAGGCCGCGGAAGCGGTCTCCCTCGAGGACTCCAAGCACTGACCTCCTTGCCCCCTCCCATCATCGCGGCGCCCACTGAGTGGGCGCCGTTCGCGTTGCACCGGTGGCCCGCAAGAGAGGGACGTGTCGTGTGGGGGAAGTGGGTTCGAGGCGGGATGGGAGACCCGTAGGCTTAGGACTATGTCGCAGCACATCTTGACAGCCGTCGCGTGGCCCTACGCTAACGGCCCCCGCCACATCGGCCACGTCTCCGGATTCGGCGTGCCGTCCGACGTCTTCAGCCGCTACCAGCGGATGGCGGGCAACAAGGTGCTGATGGTGTCAGGCACCGACGAGCACGGCACGCCCATCCAGGTGCAGGCCGACAAGGAGGGCGTGAGCGCCAGGGAGCTGGCCGACCGCTACAACCGCGTCATCGCCGAGGACCTGACCGGGCTCGGGCTCTCCTACGACCTGTTCACCAGGACCACGACGAAAAACCATTACGCCATCACCCAGCAGATCTTCAAGGGTCTCTACGACAACGGCTATATCTTCCCCAGGACCACGATGGGGGCGATCTCGCCGTCGACCGGCCGCACGCTGCCCGACCGCTACATCGAGGGCACCTGCCCCATCTGCGGCTACGACGGCGCGCGCGGCGACCAGTGCGACAACTGCGGCAACCAGCTCGACCCGATCCAGCTGATCAATCCCAAGAGCCGCATCAACGGCGAGACCCCCGCGTTCGTCGAGACTGAGCACTTCATGCTCGACCTGCCCGCCTTCGCCGAGGTGCTCGGCTCCTACCTGCAGTCCAAGCAGGGCGAGTGGCGGCCCAACGTGCTGAAGTTCGCGCTCAACCTGCTCGGCGACCTGCAGCCGCGCGCGATCAGCCGCGACCTCGACTGGGGCGTGCCCATCCCGCTCGACGGCTGGCGCGACCAGCCCAACAAGCGGCTGTACGTCTGGTTCGACGCGGTGATCGGATACCTGTCGGCCTCCATCGAGTGGGCCAGGCGCTCGGGCGACCCCGACGCGTGGCGCGAGTGGTGGCAGAACCCTGACGCCCGCGGCTACTACTTCATGGGCAAGGACAACATCGTCTTCCACGCCGAGATCTGGCCGGCGATGCTGTTCGGCTACAGCGGGCAGGGTGCCCGCGATGGCTCGCCCGGCTCGCTCGGGGCGCTGAACGTGCCGTCCGAGGTGGTGTCGAGCGAGTTCCTGACCATGGAGGGCAAGAAGTTCTCCTCGTCGCGGCAAGTAGTTATTTACGTACGGGATTTCCTGGCGCGTTACGACGCGGACGCGCTGCGCTACTACATCGCGGTGGCAGGCCCGGAAAACCAGGACACCGACTTCACCTGGCAGGAGTTCGTCAACCGCAATAACGGCGAGTTGGTGGCAGCCTGGGGCAATCTGGTCAATCGCTCGATCTCGATGGCCGCGAAGAACTTCGGGGCCGTGCCCGAGCCGGGCGACCTGACCGACGCCGACCGGGCGCTGCTGGAGCGCTCGCGTAAGGCGTTCGCGCCGGTGGGCGCGGAGCTGAACAGGTCCCGCTTCAAGAACGCGATCACCGAGGCGTTCGACGTGGTCCGCGAGGCCAACAAATACCTGGCCGAGCAGGAGCCGTGGAAGCTCAAGGAGGACCCGGAGCGGCAGAAGTCCATCCTGCACGTCGCGCTCCAGGTCGTCGACGACGCCAAGACGATGCTCACGCCGTTCCTGCCCAGCTCGTCCAACAAGGTCTTCGCCATGCTCGGCGGCGAGGGCGTGTGGTCCGGCATGCCGGAGATGCGCGAGGTCGACGAGGACGGCGGCACCCCGTACCCGGTGATCACCGGCGACTACGACGGGGCGGCCCGCTGGGAGCACCGGCCGATCAAGCCGGGCATACCGCTCGCGCCGCCCGTGCCGCTGTTCAAGAAGCTCGACCCGAAGGTCGTGGACGAGGAGCTGGCCCGGCTGGGTCAGTGATCAGCCGCGGCGGCTACTTTAGAAGCCGTGACCAAGCTTCCCACCGCGCCCGAGCCGCTTTCCGCCCCTGTGTTCGACAGCCACTGCCATCTCGACATCATGGTCGGCAACCGGCAGGCGTCGTCCGGTGACCCGGTGGCGCAGGCCGCGCAGGCGGCGGAGGCCAGCGTGCGCGGCATCCTCGAGGACGCCAGAGCGGTCGGCGTGACGCGGCTGGTCACGATCGGCTACGACCTGAAGTCATCCAGGTGGAACGCGGAGGTGGCGGCCGAGCAGGAAGGCGTGTACGCCGGGGTGGCCATCCACCCCAACGAGGCCCACGAGGCCACCCCGGAGGTCCTGGCCGAGATCGAGAGGCTGGCTCGGCAGCCCGCAGTGCGCGCGGTGGGGGAGACCGGGCTCGACTACTACCGCGACTGGGCGAGCAAGGAAGACCAGCACGCGAGCTTCCGCGCGCACATCGAGATCGCCAAGCGCACGGGCAAGGCCCTGGTCATCCACGACCGCGACGCCCATGACGACGTGTTCAAGGTGCTGAGCGAGGAGGGCGCGCCGGACAAGGTCGTCTTCCACAGCTTCTCGGGCGACGCCGAAATGGCGAAAAAGTGCGTCGAAGCCGGATATTTCATGTCCTTCTCCGGGCCTGTCACGTACAAGAACGCCGCCTACCTCCGAGAGGCCGCCCACACCGCGCCCCAGGAGCTCATGCTGGTCGAGACCGACGCCCCCTATCTGCCGCCGGTCCCGTACCGGGGCAAGCCCAACGCCCCTTACCTCATCCCTCTCACCCTGCGCTGCCTGGCGGAGGTCAAGGGGGTCCAGCCGGACCAGTTGTGTGAGGCGATCAGCGTCAACGGAGTCACAGTCTTCGGCGAGTGGTGACCATCTTTTGGTGAACCTGTGGATGCGGAGAGTAACGCGCCGCTAACGTTCGGGCGGTCCTGACCGTACCGGAGGTGGTTCGTGCGAGGAAAGAGGCGTGCGCCGCGTCCGCCGATCCCCTGGCGCTCACCGTGGGCGCCTGTCGTGTGCCTGGCGGGCGCCGCGGCGCTGGGGGCACTCGTGGCGGTGTCGTTCGTGGCGAAAGACGTCGTCGTGATCGTCGACGGCCATAGCACGGAGGTCCGCGCGTTCGCGGGGACCGTGCAGGAGGTCCTCGCCGAGGCCGGCGTGTCAGTGGGCTACGGCGACGTCGTACACCCGGCCGTGGAGGAGGACGTCGCCGACGGATCCACCATCGAGGTACGCCATGCGCGCCCGATCACCCTGACCCTGGACGGCCACACCAGCAGGCACATGGTCACCGCCACGAACGTCGGCGACGCCCTGAGCGAGCTCGCCCTCACCCCGGCGGCCGGCCGGGCGTCCGCGCCGCCGGACGACGCGGTGCCGCTGTCGGGGATGAGGCTCACCTTCTACACCAGGCGCAAGGTGTACGTGGTCGCGGGCACCACCCGGATCACCTCGCGCACCACTGCCAGGACGGTACGCGAGGTGCTCAGGCAGAATCGCGTCCCGCTGCGCCGCGGCTACGTGGTGACTCCGCCGCTCGACAGCTTCCCCAAGGACGGGACCGTCATCACGGTCGCGCCGCCGCACACCATCCCGATCCGGCCGGACGTCATGGCGCTCGACTGGCAGGCACTGGCCCAGTGCATGGCCAACGGCGACCCCCAGGCGTACAACCCGGACGGGCCCTACTACGGGATGTACCAGTTCAGCTTGCCTGTGTGGGAGGCGACGGGCGGGATGGGGTTGCCCAGTAGTTGGCCGGTGGAGGAGCAGACGTACCGGGCGCAGGTCCTCTACCAGCAGGTGGGTGGCCGGTGGCAGAGCCAGTGGCCGACCTGCGGCGACCACCTGTCCGGCTGACCCCGGCGGGCTCTGGAACCCGGTCCTGGGCCCGCCTGCCCTTTTCTCCCCCCGGCCCTGGTTCTGGGTCGCCCGCTTCCTCTCACCATCCCGGCCCGAATCCGCCTTCTTCCACTCCCAAGGACCTTGGCCCACGTCGGCCGCGGAGCCCACCGCGGCGGGACGACTCCACCGACCGTGGCTGGGGTCCTTCGGAGGAGGGGAGGTGGGACGGTCCGGCTGCGTCGGCGGGACGGACGATCGCAGCGGGACGACTCCGCCGGAGCCTTGCTGGGTGCGCGGGAGAGGGGCGCGCCGCGTCGGCGGGTTCGTTCCGCCCTCCCTCAGACGGAGGTGCTAGCCGGACACCGACGCGCCGAAGTCGGCGCCCTTGGCGGGCTGGATCGGCTGGAGGGCGTCGGCGTTGCGTCCGGCCACCGAGACCCGCCCGTACGGCTGCGCATCCGGCTGTCCCACGAAGAGCTTGTTGCCGCTGAAGGCCACCGACCAGCCGAACAGCCCGTCGCCGGCGGGCAGCCTCCTGTCCTCGGCGGCGTTCTTCCAGGAGATCACCCGGACGCCGCCCCCGTAGGGCGCGCCGATGGCCAGCCTGCCGTCGGCCGAGGCGGCCATCGAGAACCCGAAAGCCTGCTTGCCCCCCTGCGTCACCCTCCTCGTGGGCCTCCGCCCGGGGTCGAGCAGCTGCACGTACCCGGCGCCCGGCGAGCTCAATGCGTACCCGGAGCCCTCGGCGTACGCCACCGCGTAGCCGTACCGGTCGCCGGAGACGTCGGTCGGCGAGTCCAGCTTCAACGTCGTGAGCTTGGGCGCCAGTACGTCCTCGATGAAGACGACCGAGCCCGAGTCGATCTTGCCGGTCTCCACCTGGCGGCCCGCGCCGTCGTCGTTCTCGTACGGGACCCCGACGACCAGCTCGTTCTTCTGCCCGAACGTCATGGACCAGCCGAACTGGTCGCCGACCTCGCTGTTGCCCCGCACGTCGTCGGACTCCTGGCTGATCCTGCGCAGCCGGCCCGCGCCCTTGCGTACGTAGACGGCGCCCGCGTCCAGGAGCTGGGCCTCGTCCTCGTACGGCGCGCTGACGGCCACCAGGTCGCCGCGCGCGGCCAGCGACCAGCCGAAGTGGGCGAACCGCTGCGGCTG
>NZ_JBFAMX010000162.1:0-19495 GCF_040659615.1 Nonomuraea sp. NPDC049784 | reverse complement strand
CGACGTGGCGGTGCTGAACGCGGCCTCCAGCAGCGTCGGCCTGGCCGCGATCCACACGGCCAACCGCGTGGGCGCCACACCGATCGCCGTCACCCGCACCCGCGCCAAGAGGCAGCGGCTGATCGAGGAGGGCGCGGCTGAGGTGATCGTCTCCGAGGAGGAGGACGTGGCGGGACGAGTGCTGGCGCTGACCGGCGGCAGGGGCGCCGAGTACGTCTTCGACGCCGTCGCCGGACCGGGCGTGGTTGACCTGGCCCGAGCCGTGGCCCCCGATGGGACGCTGTTCCTGTGGGGCGCGCAGAGCGGGCAGCCGACGCCCTATCCGGGGTTCGACCTGGGCATGCCGGCGCTGAACATGCGCACGTACACGGTGACGCGCGAGATCACCCACGATCCGCAGCGGATGCGGCGGGCGGCGGCGTTCGTCGCCTCGGGCCTGCGTACGGGGGCCTTCCGCCCGGTGGTCGATCGTGTGTTCCCGCTGGAGGAGATCGTGCAGGCGCACCAGTACATGGAGTCCAACGCCCAGTTCGGCAAGATCGTGGTCACCGTGGCCCACTGACTGCCGGAGCTCAGGAAACCTTCTGGGCGATCAGCACTTGCAGCGCCACCGGTTCGACGAGTCGCCCGCTTGGATCGGCTGCCAGCAGAGCGTCGGTGATCTCTCGCTCGAAGGCGGGCCGCCGATCGCCGAGCAGCCGCCGCAGCGGGAGCGAGGTCGAATACAGATAGCCGATGATCCGGTCCACCGTCCATGACCGTTCGAACTCATAGACCACTCGGGTGACGTCCCGAAACGGCGAACGAGCCAGCACCGCTTCATGCGGCTCGGCCTGCGTCCCCGCATTGGCCTGGGGGAGCGGGCCCAGGAAGCGGTGCTGCACTTCTTCGATGGCGTGCTGCCACGGCGTGACCGCTCGCGCCATGCAACCGTCATTGGCGATCACCACGCCGCCCTCGTCCTCCACCATGCCGGCCAGCGTCCCCAGCACCTGCTCACGATCCATCCAGTGGAACGAGCGCCCCATGGTCACCAGCCGGAACCGCCCCAACTCATCTGGCAGGTCCGCTGAACTGCCAGGCACCCAGGTCACGTTGCCGACCTCACCCGCGAGGGCCTGCCGGGCGGCCTCGGCGAGCATGTCCGGCTCAGGATCGACCCCAACCGCTTCCGCGACATGCCCGGCAAGGGGAATGGCCAGTTGGCCGGTGCCGCAGCCCAGGTCGAGCAGGCGTCCAGAGCCGTCGAGCCCGAAGCGCCGGATCAGATCGTCGAAGAACGCCTTCGGATAGCCCGGACGAAAGCGCGCGTAGAACACACCTGTCCCGGCGAACAGTCCACCACTCGACACCACGCCACCCTAGCCAGAGGCGCACGGCGGCCGGCCGGGGGCCGGATCACGGTTCATCCTGATTGATGAGGGTTCTCCGGCCGCTGCTCCTAGAAGCGGTTCGGCCTGGAGGACGAGGTGGCCGGGCGATCGCGTCCCTAGATTCGTGACGTGTTCAAGAGAGCCGTGGTCGCCCGAGCGCTGCGCAGGGCCGCCGTGTGGTGCGCGGTGGTGGTCGTACTGGCGGCCATCACCGGGTTCTGCTACGAGTCGGTGGCCCGGCAGGGCGATCCACCCGCGCCTGGGCGGCTGGTGGACGTGGGCGGCCATCGGCTGCACGTGCACTGCACGGGCTCAGGAGCGCCGACCGTCGTGCTCGAGGCGGGCTTGGCGGAGTCGAGCGCGAGCTGGGACGTGATTGACCAGTGACCCGTCGGGCTCCAGGCGCAGCAGCCGGCCCTCCGGAGACGAAACGATCAGTAGCCTGCCCTCCGGCGACCACGCGGTGCACAGCGGCAACGACGCGACCCGCGCGACGACCTCGCGGCCGCCATCGAGATCGACGGCGATGACCTCACCCGCGTTCCAGTCGGAGACGTACAACCGGTCATCGTGCCACCGCGGCGACTCGACCAGCCCTCGACCCGTCAGCAACGTGCTTACCTTGCTCATCGCCACCACGCCCTTGTCCGTCGTGAGAGCTCGGCTTGCTCATCGTCCACACGAATGGCCGTCGATCAAATCGACAGTCCCGTGCCCTGCCGGTGAACCCCGGATAAGTTGCCACATGTGACTGATATGCGAATCGTGTACCGAAAGTACGGCGGAGCATTGCACTGGAACCACCCCGGCCGATTGCTGGGCGAGGACGAACACGGAGTTTGGGTGGACGTGCCCGGCGGAACAGTCGCCCGCAAGGGCGAAGGCCCGCCGATCACATGGGAGACCACCGCGATCATGCTCTTCCCCCGAGACGCCTGGTGGACGGCATCCTTCAACTCACCACCACACCGGAGCGAAATCTACGTCGACGTCACCACCGTCCCGGAGTGGGGGGATGGCGAGGTGACGATGCTGGACCTCGACCTCGATGTCATCAGAATGCGGGACGGACGCCTCATCCTCGACGACCAGGACGAGTTCGCCGAACATCAGGTCCTCCTTGGCTATCCACCCGAACTGATCGCCCAAGCGGAAGCCAGCGCCCATTGGCTGATGGACGCGGTGGGCCAGAGAAAGGAACCCTTCGGCGGCGCGCACCTCGAGTGGCTGGCACGGACTGGGCAACCCAGCTAAACGTCTTCCGTTTCCCGGCGCTGCAGCTTCTCGTACCCACCACTCCGCCCGCGGGAGCGTCGTAGACGAGGGACGCCGCCCCGCACCCGTTCCCGCGCCGGCAGATCCTTGTCCGCGCACCGCTGGCGGGGCTGGAACTTGCCGCCGGAAATTCCGGCGTTATCAGCCCATGGCTGCATTTCGGTCCTTACCATAATGGCCGCGGTGATCAACGGTGAGAGTCTCCGGTGCAGACGCCGCAGGGAGTTCCAACGTGCGAAAGATCGCAGCCACCACCCTCGCCGGAGCCGGCGCGGCTCCGGCAATGGCCGAGGTCGCGCCCGACCGGTCCCAGGTCGTCGTCATCGGCCACCGCGGTACGGCGGGCCACCGGCCTGAGCACACACAGGGCGGCTACGAGCTTGCCGTGGCCATGGGCGCCGACTGGATCGAGCCCGACCTGGTGCCGACCAAGGACCACGTGCTGGTCGTCAGGCACGAGAACGAGATCTCCGGCACCACCGACGTGTCGCTGCACCCCGAGTTCGCCGCGCGCAAGACCACCAAGGTCGTCGACGGGCGCAACGTGACCGGGTGGTTCACCGAGGACTTCACGCTGGCCGAGTTGAAGACGCTGCGAGCGGTCGAGCGGCTGCCCGCCATCCGCCAGCGCAACACCGTTTACAACGGCTACTACCAGGTGCTCACCTTCCAGGAGGTGCTCGACCTGGCCAAGCGGCTCTCGCGCCAGTACGGCAAGCAGGTCGGAGTCTTCCCCGAGACCAAGCACCCGACCTACTTCAGGTCCATCGGGCTGCCGCTGGAGGAGCCGCTGATCGAGACCGTCAGGCGCAACGGGCTCGACCGGCCGAACAGCCCGGTGGTGGTCCAGTCGTTCGAGCCGTCCAGCCTGAAGCGGGTGGCCAAGGAACTGCGCGTGCCGCTGTGGCAGGCGCTGGGCACCAGCGGCCAGCCGTACGACCTGACGGCGGCCGGAGACCCCACGACGTACGCGGACATGATGAAGCCCGAAGGGCTGGCGAAGATCGCGGAGTACGCGCAATGGATCGGGCCGGACAAGTCATCGGCGATCCCGATCAACCCGGACGGCAGCTCGGGCACCCCGACGACGCTGGTGTCCGACGCGCACAAGGCGGGACTGAAGATCGGCGTGTACACCTTCCGCAGCGAGAACCAGTACCTGCCCCTGCAACTGCGCCGCGGCCAGGTCCCGACCGACCACGGTGACGCGCTGGCGGAGTACCGCGCGCACCTGGACCTGGGCGTGGACGCCTTCGTCACCGACTACCCCGACGCCGCCGCCCTGGCGAAGGCCGAGCGGGGCAAGCCGCACCAGCCCGTGCTCCCGAAGCAGTTCGACAACGGCCTGCCAGAAGAGGGCCAGGAGTAGACAAGGGTGCCGCCTCCCGCGTGGAGGCGGCTTCCTTCCCGTCAGACCGTCAGTCGGCCTCGAGGCCGTAGTTTCGCAACCCTCCCTGGGCGCGGGCCACCGTGAGCTTGTACGTGCGCTGGTTCAGCGTCGCCCGCGACGGGCGGTGCCGAAGATGGATCTGGTGATCTCCCGGCCGAGGGCGGACGCCGCCGACCGCGCCATGGAGCGGAACTCCTTCGACTCCAGCACGCTCTCCAGCACGGACTGCTTCGGTTCGCGTTCCGGCTCCCTGCGCCTTTCCGGCTCGCGCGGGGCTTCGGGAGCGGGACCGGCGGGAGTCTCGGCGGGTTGCTGCTGCGCGGCCAGCTTCTCGGACAGGATCTCGTAGGCCGACTGGCGGTCGACCGCTGCGCCGTACTTCCACTGAAGCGGCGAGGCGGCGATGACGCCCTGGACCACCTCCGGGCTCGACGGTGCCATGAGCGTCTGAGGGGCGCGCAGGCGCGTCCAGGCCACCGGGGTAGGCGCGCCCGTCTCCGACAGGACCGTGACGACGGCCTCGCCGATGCCAAGCTCGGTGAGCAGCCGCTCCAGGTCGTAGGAGGAGTCGGGGAAGGTCGAGACGGTGGCTTTGAGCGCCTTGGCGTCCTGGGGGGTGAAGGCGCGCAGGGCGTGCTGCAGGCGCGCGCCGAGCTGGGCCAGCACGTCGGCCGGTACGTCCTTCGGCGTCTGGGTGACGAAGAACACGCCCACGCCCTTCGACCGGATCAGCCGCACCGTCTGGGCGATCGACTGCAGGAACGCCTTGGACGCGCCGTCGAACAGCAGATGCGCCTCGTCGAAGAAGAACACGAGCTTCGGCTTCTCGACATCGCCCACCTCGGGGAGCACATGGAAGAGATCGGCGAGCAGCCACATCAGGAAGGTGGAGAAGAGCTGCGGCCGGTCCTGCACGGCGGGCAGCTCGAGAATGGAGATCGTCCCATGGCCGTCCTGCGCCACGCGGAGCAGGTCGCGCACGTCGAACTCCGGCTCGCCGAAGAACGCCTCCGCCCCCAGCGCTTCGAAGTTGGTCAACGAACGGAGGATGACCCCTGCCGTCGCCGCCGACAGCCCGCCGATCCCGCTGAGCGCCTGCGGAGTGTCGGTCAGATACCGGATGACCGCGATCAGGTCCTTGAGGTCCAGCAGGGGCAGTCCGTGCTTGTCGGCGAAATAGAAGATCAAACCGAGCGACGACTCCTGCGTCTCGTTGAGCCCGAGGACCTTGGCGAGCAGGGTCGGCCCGAAGGCGGTCATGGTGGCGCGGATCGGGACACCGTCCCCCAGACCGCCCAGCGAGAGGAACTCCACCGGACAGGCCGCGGGCTGCCACGTCTGCCCCACCTCGGTGGCACGCCTGGTGACGCGCTCGGAGGCCGTGCCCGGCGAGGCGAGCCCCGACAGGTCGCCCTTGATGTCGGCGAGGAAGACCGGAACGCCCTGGGCCGCGAGTTCCTCCGCCATGAGCTGGAGGGTCTTGGTCTTCCCCGTTCCGGTGGCCCCGGCCACCAGTCCGTGCCGGTTCAGCATGCTCAGAGGGATCCGGATCTGCTCTGAGGGGTCGGCGGTGCCGTCCTCACGTACCAGGGCCCCGAGCTCCAGCGCCGGCCCCTCGAAGTCGTACCCCTTCATCGCTTGGGCTTTCTGTCAGGAGGGCCACCCGCCCTCTTGTATTCCGTGGTCCGGAACCCTTGCCGGTTGTGAACGTGCATCTGATGAGCGCTCCCGCCGTCGCGGCCAGGCACACGAACCGCCGTCTGGCGAGCATCGCCCTCCCCCCGGCTGGGTTCATGCCGGCCGGGCCCGCTCAGGCCCCGCTTTTCACGGTAGGCGGCGGCTGGTCAAGCTCACCCCAAAGGCGGGTCGGCGACATCCTCAGGTGGGCAGATCCGGGGCGGTCTCCCGACGGTGCGCCGGTCGGTGCGGCCTCGTTGAGAGAGGGCCGGGAGCCGACGGGGTGCTGGCGATCCCTGCTGGGATCTCGTCCGTCGCCCGTGGAGGACCGACAGGCACCACAACGGCCTGAGCCTGGTGTGACCGCAGGGAGGGCTGGGTGCGGCGATCATCGATCACGAAGACTCTTCATCGACTCAACTTCGATCACTTTCGATCGATACTATGAGTCCGGCGAGGAGGATTATGACGAACACTGCTCCCGGCCATTCGATCAAGGCGGCCGGGCCGCTGCTCACCGCCTGGGGCGCCGCGGCGGGGCCGGAAGGCCTGGCCGGCTCGTTGCTGCCGCCTGACTCGGCGCTGCCCGTGCCCGCCGCCGGGGCGGACGTCTGGGAGCGCGCCGCGGATCGCCTCGCCGCCGTCCGCGAGCAGGCGGAGGCTCGTCGCGGGTGAAGAAGCCGCGCTGCCCCTTCAGCCCGCCCTCGGTGATGATGTACTCGTCGCCGTCGCCAGGCAGGAAGCCGACGGCGGCCGGCGGGTAGTCCGGGGGCATGTCGGCCTCCGATGACACAGGGCTGAGAGCGCGCTGTCACGCGCTCGCAGCCCCCGAACAACCGCCCACACCTTCGACTGACGGCCACCACCGCCTGACCAGGCGAAGATCTGCGGACGATCTCCAGCCGCGCCATCCCAGCTCGCGCCGGTCACAAGGGAGCGCCACCGAACCCGATCTCGTTCCCATCCGGATCGCGGTCGATGGCCTTGAGGGCCATTTCGAGTCCTTCGATTGGCAACCGCAGCTGATCAAGAGCTTGTAAGTACGACGAGCGCCACCTGGTCGCTCCGACCCCTCTGGGCGTCGGCGTCGTGGACCTGCGCGGCAATGTCGTCGAAACCCTCATCACGGTGAGTGCGAAGCAGGGCTTCTATCCCCGGTTCGACGCTCGCGGCAAAGGCTGAGGGGCTCCGTGATCATTTCTTGTCGACCAGTTCGTAGCCGCCCTTGATCACCGGCGCGTCGGCCGCGGGGGCCATGCACTTGCGCAGCTGCCCGTCACCGGGCTGGGGACCCCCGCTCAGCCCGATCCGGCTGGGGCCCCCGCCTTTCCCGGCGACGTAGAAGCTGACACCCATGCGCGTACGTTCCTTCAGCAGTTCCTCCCAGGGGCCGCCGGGGGTGACCCTGGTGAGCGTGCCGGTGATGGTCGCGGTGGGTCCGCCGGTGGTCAGGCAGTCGACCTCGAGATCACCCCAGTTGGTGAACCATGTCCCGTCAGGCAGCTTGAGCCGGTGGGAGATCCGGAACGTCCCCCACGATCTGGTGGGCGTGGAGGCGCCGTTCGGATTGAACGCGGCGTGGGCGTCGACCGTGACCTGGATGTCGTTGTCGGGCGCCGGGAAGTACATCCTGGCCCACCCCTTGAGATGGGAGGTCTTCACGCCGGGCGCGGCCGGGCTCTCGAGGGCGGACGGGCCTGGGGTGGGCGCGTCGGCCGTGGCCTAGGACGCGGGGGAGATCGCGGCCGTGAGGGTGGCGGCGAGGCCGACCGCGGCGGTCAGGCCCAGAACGGACGCGCGGCGGGTCCGGTTGATCATTGCGTGCACTCCGATCGAGCGGGTCGTACTTTCGACCTCACGAGCCTTTCGACCGGCACCCGGCTGTGGTTCCCCCGCCCGGGGGATCATGCTCCCCCTCATGGGCGAACCCCGCTGGGGCCAGGGGAGCGAGCGGCCGGTTCTCGCGGAAGCGGACGATCGGGGCGAACCGCCGGCCTCGGCTGCTCCGTCCACGGGCGCCCCGCCCCCGCATCGCCGGCGCCCCTTTCACCCTCCACCAACTCAGCAATGAGAGTCGGAAGAGACGCCGTCCATGGCCATGTACCTGGGCCATGGACGGCGTCATGCGCGATCAGCCACGGTCGGTGGCGGCTCAGCCGGACCTTCTGGCCATGCTCGGCTGGGAGAAGGGCGGGGTCGCGAGCGAGCCGCCCCAGGGGAGACGGTCGGTTGGCCACACCTCAGGCTGCCGCCTGACCTTGGTCTCGGCTCTGCCGCCTACCGGGCAGCGGAAGCCGTGCGGAGGAACGGTCAGCGAGATCAGGTAGTTGTCGATGGGTACCGTGCTGCACTCGTCCTTGCCGTAGATGCGGTGCCCCCAGCCCTCGTAGGTGAGCAGCACCGCCTTGGGGCCGAGCTGGCGGGCCACGTTGGCGGACCAGAGGTACGGCGTGGAGGGGTCGTGGAGCGAGTTGCCCAGCAGCAGCGGAGTACTGCCCGTGTAGCGCAGCCGGTGCTGCGGGTTGGTGGTGGGATGGCCGAGGCAGACGGGCAGGTCCTCGATCGGCATCGGGTTGAGGCGCATGTCGGGAGCGAGGCGGCCGGAGCTCTGCAGCAGTGCGGCGTACTCCCGGTAGTTGCGGACCCGCAGGTTGTAGTCCTCGCAGAGGATCGCGGTCGGCAGCTGGGCGACTTCGCCCGTCACAGGCTGCCGGCCGGGCAGCGGAGGCACCCACTCCGGCAGCGGCCCGCCGTCCAGGGCACGCAGCATCTCGCTCAGCAGTTGCCAGGCGGGCCCCTCGGTGCCCAGCACGCCCTGCCAGAGGACCTGCACCTCGGTCATCGGGCGATCCGTGACGCCCGGGTAGTACAGCTCGCCGCTGCGCGCCTTGGCCAGCAGCCGCTCCCACACCGCCCGGACGTCCTGCCCGTGCAGAGCGCAGGCGGACTCGTTGTCACACCAGGCGACGAACTCGTCGAAGGCGTCCTCGACGGCGGCCGCCTCCGTGTCGAGGAAAGCCTTGACGCCGAGGCTGTGGTCCATGTTGCTGTCGAGGGCCAGGGCACGGATCCGGTGCGGGAACAGCTCGGCGTACATCTGCCCGATCAGCGTGCCGTAGGAGATCCCGTAGTAGGTGAGCTTCTCCTCGCCGAGCGCGGCGCGGATGGCGTCCAGGTCCCGCGCGACGTTGACCGAGTCGACGTGGTCGTACAGAGGGCCGGTACGGGCCCGGCAGTCCTGGCGCAGCCTCTTGGCGTAGGCGGTCCACTTGGCGAAGTCGGCCTGGCTGGTCATGACCGCGTACGGCATCTGGTTGTACACCGACGCCGAGCAGATCACCGGGTGGCTGCGGCCCACGCCCCTGGGGTCGAAGCCGACGATGTCGAAGCGCCGCTGGAGTTCCTCGGTGAAGAAGCCGGGGGCGCCGTACGCGGCCTCCACGCCGGATCCGCCAGGGCCGCCCGGGTTGATCACCAGGGAGCCGATCCGGGCCGCGGGATCGGTGGCCTTGCGCCGGGCGAGGGCCAGGTCGATGGTGGGGCCGTTCGGCTTGGACCAGTCGATCGGGACGGCCAGCGTGCCGCACTCGGCGGAGGGCTCCTCCTCGCAGGGCGCCCAGACGATGGCGCCTTTCGCAGCCTCCGCCGGGGCTCCGTCCGGGGTGGCCGCGCCTGCGGCCGTCGAGGCGGGTAAAAGCGCCGCTAACGCTACGAAGGCGGCAGCCAGCACGCCGTACTTTTGTCGCACAATGCTCCAATCGTCGTCGGCTGGCCCCCGCGCGGCACGCGGCCGACTCTGATCATCCCCGTCGACGGCCTCGTAGCCCGGCGGCGCGCGGTGAGCGCGCGCCGCCGTGGGCAGGCCGAGCGCAACATCCAGCCGATCCACACCGTCGGTACGTCCTACCACGAAACATCCGGACATGTCCGAGACTTATTCACGACATGATCAGAATTGACATGATCTCGGCAAGGCCGGCGGCGCCCACCTGACTCATCGGTTCGCCATGCTGGAAGAACTCGGCGCACAGCGCGCCGAACTGGAGGGATCGGACCTGTCCGCGGTGGCGGTCATCTTCCTGCTGTCCACGAATCACCCGGTCGCTTCGAGTCGGCGGAAGCGGCTGCCGTGGAGGACCAGCGGCGGCACGCCATCGGAAGCGGTCCGCAAGGCGTGGATCTCCAGCAGGACGATGCTGTGGTCGCCCGCCGGCGCCTCCTCGTGGATCGAGCAGTCGAACCATGCGGCCGCACGCGCAGGCCGCGCCGACCTGGGTCGGCTCATTGCTGGAGGGTCTGGCTGCGTTCGATGAGGTCCAGCATCGCCTTCTGGATCTGGCGCAGGACGCCGACGATCTCCTCGGCGGCTGCGGCGATGGCTGAGTCGCTGGGGGCGACGGGAGGTTCGAGCAGTTGGGCCACGGTGTCGGCGAGGACCTGGTCAGGGTCGTCGACGCCGTGGGGGGCGGCGGCCGGGTCGGACAAGGCGGCGCCGAACCCGGTGAGCACGGCGTGCACGGCGTAGGTCAGGTCGGGCAAGGGACGGTCGTGGCGGATCAGTCCGTGGCGGTGATGGATCGGCATGCCCGTCTCGCACAGCGCGCTGGGCGTGGTGCGGGCGAACAGCTCGCGGTCGCCGGCCTGCTGCGTGAGCAGTCGCAACAAGTCGGCGTCGCCGCTTTGAACGCGGCGGGCCAGGGGGAGTTTCAGCCCTGTGCGGATCAGTAGCGGGGCCATGCGGTGCGGCAATACGGTGGCGGGGTCGGCGGTGATGCGGGTGATTATCTCGTCCATGAAGGTCAGCAGTTCGCGGGCGAACAATCCGAGGATGAGGTCCTCTTTGGCGGGCCAGTACAGGTAGACGGTGCCCTTGCCGACCCCTGCCGCGCGGGCGATCTCGCTGACGGTCACCTTGCGTACGCCGTGGTCGAGCACCAGCTCGCGTGCGCTGTCCAGGATGCGGGCGGCTTTGCGCGAGTGGCGCTCGATCAGCTGGCTCACCTGGGCTGTCCTCTTCTTTCGTGCTGGAGTCGGGTCACACGGCGGCGACGTCGAGGGTTTTGTTCTTCATGTCGGCGCCGTTCATTATCTTGCCCATGGCCTGCCCGATGACCGGCGCGCGCATGAGGCGGAGCATCACGGAGCGCATGATCTGTTCCTTGCGGTCGTGGGGCGTGAAGATCCTTCGCATGATCAGCGCGCTGTCCTGCTCGGTCTGGATGAAGGGCCGCATCCGGGTCTCCCAGGCCCGCAGCGCGCCGGGCAGGTCACCGGCGTGGCGCTGCAACATGGTGCCCAGCAGCTCGCCTCCGGCGATGCCGCTGGAGGCGCCCATGCCCGCGTACAGGGTCACGCACCAGGCGGCGTCGCCGACCAGGACCACCCGGCCCTGGTGCCAGCGCGGCATCTTGACCTGGTTCACCGAGTCGAACAGGAACTCCGGAGCCTGCTCGAACGCCGTGAGCAACCTCTCCAGGAGCGGTCCGGTGGGCTGCGGGCCGAACGCGGCGCGGATGGACTCGATCGGTGGGCGGGCGAACTCGGCGTCGACGTCGCCGGTGCGGTAAGAGAACAACAGGCCCGGCGCGTGGTCGGAGAAGGGGAAGATCCACGCTGAGCGTCCCGGCTCGGCCAAGGTCAGGCCCTGGTCCTGACCGAGGCCCTCGATCGGCTTGTCCAGGACGGTGGCGCCGATCATGTAGTTCAGCGGATGCAGGTACTCCTCGGGGCCGAAGGCCAGCTTGCGCACGGTCGAGCGCATCCCGTCGGCGCCCACCACCAGGTCGAAGCGCTCGGTGACGGTGGCGCCTGAGGCGGTGTCGCGCAGGGTGACCTCCGCCGCTGAGTCATCCTGGGTGATGTGGGTGGGCACGGTGGAATAGCGGATCTCCACATCGGCCGGCAGCGCGGAGAACAGCGCCTGCTCGATGTCGCCGCGCAGCACCACCCGCGGTTTGCCGGGCAGGCCGGCCAGGCTCATGCCGACGGTGTGGCGTCCGGCCCGGTTCACCTCGTAGGGGGCAGGCCGCGGGGTACGGTCGCCGATCGCCTCCAGCACGCCCAGCCGCCGCGCGGAGGCGAGACCTGTGCCGAACACCAGGATGAAGTACCCGCCTGAGCGGCGTGCCGGGGCCCGCTCCACCAGCACCGGCTCCCAGCCGACCTGCCGTAGCCGTAGCGCGGTGGCGATGCCCGCGATCCCGAGCCCCACCACCAGCGCACGGCCATGCCCGACTGCGTCCTTCATGACGCTCCTTTCCTGTCGTGTCACCACGACCCTATCTGACGAACTGACCAAATGGGTTCTATTGGTCAGTTGTAGGCAGGCGCAAACCGCTTCTCCTGGCTGTCCTTGCTGTGGAGGCCCGCATGCCGGTCAGCGCTTCGCGGCGCAGTCGTAGAGGGTGGCGCCGCCTCCCATGAGGCCGCCGCTCGTTGGACTGCCCGGCGTGGAAGCGGTGGGACTTCCCCCATAAGCGGCGGCGGGGACCTCGGCGCAGTTCTCTTTCATCCATTGCGAGCGGTGCGTGCTCGTCCCGCCCATCATGGCGCCGAAGCCGCCCCAACCGGATCCCAAGACGAAGCGCAGTTGCCCGGAACTCGTCCAGTCCTTCAGCTGCTGGACGGTCGGGGCGTCGTCGATGCCGATGAAGCCGCCCATGCCGATGACAGCGGCGTCACTGTCCAGGATGAAAGTGGAGGCGAACATGGAGCCGCCCTCGACGGCGAGTTTGATCCGGGCGGAGCCGGAGTTCTTGACGGCATAGTCCAGGATCTTGCGCTGGTCGGAGGTGAGCTCGGCGCCGCCGCCGGGGATTTCGGGCGGCATGCCACCGTTCCCGCTTGGGAATCCTTCGGGGAGCCCCATCCCCGGCGGGAGTTGCATCCCTTCCGGGAGTTCGAACCCGCCCGGAGCCGGGCCGCCTCCGCCCCCACGGCCGAAGGGCATGGCCGGCGGCCCCGCGGTGGGGTGGGCGCCGCCCATCACCGACGTGGAGCCGGGGACGCTGATCGCCCAGGCCGCGGGCGCCGACAGCACCGCGAGGACCGCGATGCCGAGGGCGGCGGGCAGCAGCCGCCGCCGGCCGGCGGACAGCAGGAGCAGGACGATCGCCGCCACTCCGGCCGCAGACCACCAGCCAGGTCCCCCACAGCACCCATCCGGCCGCGGCGAGCGGCTCACCGGGCATCGTGACTCCGCGCCGACGCAGTACGGCGACGGCCAGCGCCACCCCGCACAACGGCAAGCGCCACCGTTCACACCGATGAGTTCACGCCGTCCGCCTGGTCTGCTCTTGAAGACATGGGCTTCAGCGGACGGAGGGCAGCGGAATGAGCGGTGTGCAGCTAGGGGTCAGCCTCCCCACAGGCGGAGAGCACGCGACGCCGGAGGCGATCATCCAGGTGGCGGAGGAGGCGGAACGCGCCGGGCTCAGCTCGGTCTGGACGTACGAGCGGCTGTTCCGGCCGACCGTGCCGATCGCGATGGGCGGCGAGGGCGGGCCGGTGATGGACCCGCCGGAGGCGTTCGCCAACGTCTACGACCCCCTGGAGGTGCTCGGCCATGTCGCCGCCCGCACCGAACGGATCAAGCTCGGCACCAGCGTGCTGAACGCGCTGTTCCACAACCCGGTGGTACTGGCCCGGCGGATCGCCACCCTCGACCGGCTGAGCGGCGGGCGGCTGCTGGCGGGCGTCGGGCAGGGCTGGATGTCCCAGGAGTTCGAGGCCGCCGGGGTGTCGATGAAGCGGCGCGGGGACGGCTTCGAGGAACATGTGCGGGCGATGCAGGCCGTGTGGGGGCCGGACCCGGTGAGTTTCGAGGGGCGCTTCTACCAGATCCCCGAGTGCGAGATCGGCCCCAAGCCGGTGCGCGGGGGCGGCCCGGCCCTGCTCGTCGGCGGCGGCGCACCCGCCGCTATCGAGCGCGCGGCCCGGCTCGGCGCCGGGATGACCCTGGTGATCTTCGACTGGGACGCGCTGACCGGCACGATCGAGGCGTACCGGCAGGCGGCGCGGGCCGCCGGTCACCCCGCGGGCCCCATCGTGGTGCAGGTCAACGGGGCGGTGACCGCGAAACCGCTGAACGAACGGGCGCCGCTGACCGGCTCAGCCGAGCAGGTCGCGGGCGATCTGGACCGGCTGGACCGTATGGCCGTCGACCACGTCTTCTGGGCGATGCCCGGCGTGCCGGCCGAATGCGTCCAGTCCATCGCCCCGCTCCTGACCCGCTGACAGAGATGACGCGGCGAGCAGCTCTAACCGGCCGCCACCGTGCGCAGCGCACGGTAGAGCAGGCGGCTGTCGCCCAGGTGGTGACGTAGGAGCTTCTCCAGGCCACCGATCGGGATCAGGTTCTGGGGGGCGCGCGGGTCCTTGTAGTCCACGCCGGCCAGTGGAGGCAGGGCGAGGGTGACCTCGTCGGCCAGCCGTACGACCTGGGCCGGGTCCAGGTCGGCGCTGGCCTCGCAGCGTGCCACGCCCGCCCACGGGGCGGGCGACTGGACGGGGAGCCGCAGGTACCAGGCGTGCCGTCGCCAACTGGTGCCCATGAGGAACACGGGCGTGCGCTGGCCGGGCGTGAGCGCGGCGACGACCGCGGACTGCGGCGGCGGCAGGTAGGCGGTGTGGTGGGTCTTGATGTAGCCGACCGTGCGCGGCAGGTGTGTACGCCCGCGCAGCGGCCCGTCCACCAGGAGCAGGTCGTCGCTCCGTGACCGGTGCCGCACCGCCAGGTCCACCTCGAGCTGGGTGACCTGCCGTTGCAGCGCCAGGGACAGCTCCTCGAACGACGCGTCGGCGGCCTTGCTGGGGTGGTACGTGGCGTGTGTGGTCTTGACCTCGGGCGCGTGCGGGGAGGCGGAGATCAGCGTCCGGTTGACCTGGATCTCGGCCAGGTCGGCTCCGTCCGGGCCGCAGCGGACGATCCCGGCCGCGTAGGAGGCGGCGATGCCGGGTACGGGCATGGGCGCGTCAGGGTCGTGGACCCAGACGCGGGCGTCGATCCTGCGGACGCCGTCGGCGACGAGCAGGGTCTCGGGGGCGGAGGCGCCGGGTCCGGGCGTGACGGGTTTCCAGTCGGCGGGCGGCTGCTCGATGTCGAGGATCAGCTCGGCCGTGGTGTCGCCCAGCTCGGAGATGTTCTCGACGGCGAGGGCGGCGGCGTAGCCGGGGTCCCACGGGTCGACGGTGAATCCCGTCATGGAGCGATGGCCGCCTTCCGCACGTGGGAGCCCTTGCCGTCGCGCCTGACCTCGAAGCGTACGGGGACGCGGTCGGCGAGCGCGGGCACGTGGGTGACGACACCGATCATGCGTTCCTGGCCGGCGGCGAGGCGTTCGAGGGTGGTGGCGACGGTGTCGAGCGTGGCCGGGTCGAGGGTGCCGAAGCCCTCGTCCAGGAAGATCGAATCGAGCTTCCTGGCGACGGCGCCGGACAGGGCCAGCGCCAGGGCGAGGGCGGCCTGGAAGGTCTCGCCGCCGGACAGGGTGCGGGCGCTGCGCCGCATGCCGGCCTCGCCGTAGTCGATGACCTCGATGTCGCCGGTCTTGTCGGCGAGCGCGAGCTCGTACTGGCCGTCGGACAGCTCGCGCAGCGTGTCGGAGGCGGAGGCGACGAGCACGGCGAGGGCCTCGGCGCACAGCCAGCGCTCGAAGGCGTTGGCGCGCAGGCGCAGGGCGAGCTCGTGGGCGACCTTGGCCTCGTGCTCCTTCCGGGCGACCTGGCTTTCCAGGTCGGCGGCGCGTTTGCGTTCCTCCTTGAGCCGGTCGAGGGCGCTGTCGGCGCGGGCGACGGCGGCGGCGACGGCGGCGCCGAGCTGGTCGGGGGAGGCGTCGCGCGGGGTGACGACCCCGTGCTCGGCCAGGCGCTCGGCCAGCCTGCGGCGGTCGGCGGCGAGCCGGTCGCGGGCCTGGGCGAGCTGCCCCTCGCGTTCGGCGAGCGCGGTACGGGCGGCCTGCGCGGCGCGGTCGCGCCAGCCGAGCAGCTCGGTCCAGGCCCGATGCAGGTCCTCGCGGGCGAGGGGCGGCGGCGGGTCGTCCTGGGCGCCGGAGACGAGCAGCCGGTCGCGGGCGGCCTCCAGCGTGCGCCAGGCGGACTCGGTCTGGCGCTCGACCTGTTCGGACGCGGCCCGCGCCTGCTCGAGCTGGCCGCGTGCGGCGCGTACGGCGGTGCGCGTCTGGGTGGCCAGTTGGTCGGCCTTGGCAATGGCGGCCAGCCGCGCTTCGAGCTCGGCCCGGTCGCCGGGCGCGGGCAGCGCGGCCAGCTCGGACTCCAGCCGGGCAGCCTGCGTGGCCAGCATCGACGCCGAGGTCTCGGCCTTGGCATGGGCGGCTCCGGCGCGCTGGGCGCGTTCGCGGGCGCCTGCCAGGGCGCGGTCGGCGGTGCGCATGTCGGCGGGAGGCTCGTGATGGGGCAGCTCCGCGACCGGGTGCCGGCAGACGGGGCACGGCTCGCCGACGGCCAGCCGGTTGAGCAGGTGGGCGGCGGCGTGGGCGTCGCGCAGGCGTTCCCGCTGGGTCTCGGCTGCGGCGAGCGCTTGTTCGGCGGCGGTCCGCTCGGCGGCCAGGCCCTCGAGCGACGCGGCGGCCGACGTGGCGGCGGCGCGGGCGCGCGTGGCCTCGGCCTGCAGGCGTTCGCGGGCGTCGAGCGCGGCCAGCGCCGCACGGGGCGCGCCGCGATCGCCGAGCGCGGCCAGCGCCTCGTACGCCTCGTGCTCGTCGGCCTCCAGCCGGGCCACGTCGGCGGCCAGCGTCTCGACCGACTCGGCGGCGGCACGGCGGGCCGCGGCCAGGTTGGCGACGGCGGCGGGCATGCGCAGCGACGCCAGCACCGACTGGCGTTCTGCCACGGCGGCCCGTTCCTGCTCGGCGCGGCGGATGTCGGCGTCGCGGGCGCGCAGCAGGTCCAGGTCGGCGCCGATGGTCTCGGCCAGCCGCCGCAGCGCCGCCAGCCGCTCGCTCAGCTCCCGCTCGGCCTCCTCCGTCGCGCCGGACAGCTTGGCGAGCTGGTCGCGGGCGAAGGAAGCGGCCTGCTTGGCGGCCTCTTCCTCGCGGGCGGCGCTCTGCCTGATCCGCTCGTAGACGTCGGCGTCGAGCAGCTGCACCAGCAGGTCCTGCCGCTCGCGCGGCGCGGCGTGCAGGAACTCCGCGAAGCGGCCCTGCGGCAGCACCACGCACTGGGTGAAGAACCGGTACTCCAGCCCGGTCACCCGCTGCGCCTCCGGGGTGACGTTCTCGCCCTCGGCGATCGGCTTGACCACCGCGTCGAACGCCTGCCCGAGCGGCGCGGCGCCGTCCAGCTCGTCGAGCCTGGCCTCTTTGGTGCGCACCGCGCCCTTGGCGTCGCGCACCATCGCGCGGACCACGCCGTAGCGCCGGCCGTCGCTGTCGAACACCATGGCCACCTTGCCGGCGGAGACGGACGGGGCCAGCGCGTGGGCGACGGCGCCCTCCCTGCCCCAGCGCGGCACGGTGCCGTACAGGGCGAAGCAGATCGCGTCGATGATCGTGCTCTTGCCCGCCCCGGTCGGGCCCACGAGCGCGAAGTACTCGGTGTCGGAGAAGTCGACGGTCACCGGCTCGCGGAAGCTGCCGAAGTGGTCCAGGTGCAGCAGCAGGGGACGCATCAGCCGGTCACCTCGTCGTAGAGCCGGTCGAACAGCGCGGCCACCTGCTCGTCGTGGCGCCCTGTGGCGGTCAGGTAGTCGCGGAAGAGCTCGCGCGGGCTGTGCTCGGCCGAGCTCGCCCTGCGGGTTGCGGGCACAGGCCTGAACCGCTCGTCCAACATGACGTCGACGGTGCCCGACAGCAGCTCGCGCACGTCGTCGGCCAGGCCGACACGTGGCTTCTCCTCCACGATCACCTTCAGCCAGTCGTCGCCCGGCTCGATGCCCTCCAGCTGCTCCAGAGTGCCGCGCACGGTACGCAGCCGGCGGGCCGAGGTGAACGTCAGCTCGTTCACCACGGCCGGCCGTCCGGGGGAGACCTCGACCAGCAGCGCGCCCGGGGTGTTACCCTCCTCGCCGAAGTCGACGGCCAGCGGCGAGCCGCTGTACCAGATCGGGCACGGGCCGGGGATCTGCTGGCGGCGGTGCAGGTGGCCGAGGGCGGCGTACTGGGTGGCGGTCGGGAACGCGGTCGGCTCGAAGTAGTAGGAGAAGATCGACTGCGCCTCCCGCTCGCCGCCCCCGAACGCGCCGCCGGGCAGTGTGCCGTGGGTGGTGATCAAGTTGACGGTGTCGGCGTGGAAGCCGGCGGTGAGCGCGCCGATCAGCTCGCCGATGCGGGAGGCGTAGTCGCGGTTGTGGTCGGCGGCCGTGCCGGTGAGGACCTCGGCGGCGCGTACGACGTACCGGTGCGACAGGAAGGGGAGCACGGCCAGCCGCACCGGCTCGCCCGAGCGCGCGGTGAACGCGAGCGTGCCGCCCGCGTCGGGGCGCCGGAACGAGCCGATCACGTGCAGGCCCAGCTTGCCGAGCACCGGCCGGTAGACCTCCAGCAGCTGCGGGTTGTCGTGGTTGCCGGCCAGCACCACCACGTCCCGGCCGTCGCCGCGCAGCGCCATGAGCGCGTTGAGCACCAGCGACTGCGCCTCGGGCGTGGGCGCGGAGGTGTCGAACAGGTCGCCGGCCACGATGACGGCGTCCACGTCGTGGGTACGGGCGGCGGAGACCAGCTCGCGCAGCACGGCCCGGTGCTCGTCAATCCGGGGGCGGCCCTTGAGCACCTTGCCCACGTGCCAGTCCGCGGTGTGCAGGATCTTCACGAAACCACCTGTGGTCAGAAGGGCGGGATGTCGTCTTCGACGCCGGGCAGGCCCTGGAACGGATCGGCGGAAGCCTTCGCCGGCGGGGCCGCCGCCTCGGAGGGCCGGGTCGCCCAGGCCGGGAAGGGGAACGCGACGGCCAGCGGCACCGGGATCTCCGGTTGGGCGACGAACATGGTGCCAGGCTTGGCGATCGTCGCGCGTTCCCGGACGGCCGGAGGCAGCCAGCCGTACTCGGACCGGGCGGCCTCGGCCGGGTCCAGACGGCCGGCGACGCGTACGGCGCTGTTGGAGACGATGCGCCGCTCCACCTCCGAGGCCGTCTGCTGGGCGCCGATGAGGATGACGCCGAGCGAGCGGCCCCGCTCGGCCACGTCCAGCAGGATCTCCTTGATGGGGGAGTCGCCCTCGCGCGGCGCGTACTTGTTCAGCTCGTCCAGCACCACGAACAGCAGCGGCCGGGCCGTGCCCGAGGACTCCTTACGGTGGAACTCCCCGCGCAGCACCACGCCCACCACGAACCGCTGCGCCCGTTCCGGCAGGTTGTGCAGGTCCACGATCGACACCTGCGCGTCGGAGGTGCGGACCGAGTGGCTGCGGTAGAACGGCAGGTCGCCCCGGACGATGGGGGAGAGCGGGCGCACCGCGCTGCGCAGCCGGCGCAGGAAGGCGTTGACGGTGCCGAGCGGCGTCTGCGCGCCGCTCCACTCGCCGCGCGCGCTCTCGTCCTGCAGCTGGTCGGACAGCATCTCGACGAGGTCGGAGAACGTACGGCAGGCGATGCCGCGCACCATGATCGCGCCACCGTCGCCCACCGGCTCGGCCCACGCCTTCAGCCGGGCGGCGACCTGCCCCACCAGCAGCGAGTAGCCGGCCCGCTCGTCGTCGGCGTCGGCGAACACGAACCGCAGCAGCTCCTCCTCGCAGAACTCCACCAGCGTCCAGTAGAAGGAGCTCACTCCCTGCGTGCGCGCCGAGACGTGCGGCACGCCGTTGGGGTCGCCCGGGCGCGGCG